>NZ_LZZV01000113.1:0-644 GCF_014170385.1 Delftia sp. UME58 | reverse complement strand
CGAGGATAAAAGAAGAAGAATGGCACGAATAACTTACAGATCTTCCCGCCTCGACTTGCACGTTTTCTGAAACAACGCTATTATTCGAGGCTTGCTTTTTGACGCGCCCGTAGCTCAGCTGGATAGAGTACCTGGCTACGAACCAGGGGGTCGTAGGTTCGAATCCTGCCGGGCGCACCAAGTTTTTCGTAGTAGTTTTGGTAGTGGTTTTGGTGATCCGAATTCCGCGTGAGTTTCGCGTGAATAGGGGGAGCTAAAACAAAAGCGAAGAACTTAATAAAAGAAGCAAATAGGGTCAGCAGCAAGGGGCAGCAGCAGCCCCAACGGCTTAATTATTGTGATATAATTTTGCCTCTTTACCGGAGCGCCCGTAGCTCAGCTGGATAGAGTACCTGGCTACGAACCAGGGGGTCGTAGGTTCGAATCCTGCCGGGCGCACCAAAAAAAGAACATAGCAAGAAAATGGAAAGGCCTTTGATCTCGCATCGAAGGCCTTTTTGTTTTTCCGGCGCAGAACAAATGCGTTCTGCATTCAGCCTTGCCGCATCAGCCTTGCAACGCCTCAGTCCTGCCACACCTGTGCGGCCGCAGCCTGCCCGCCTTGCGGCGCTTCATCAACCGCTTCAAACCCCCAATTTCCCACG
>NZ_LZZV01000112.1:0-640 GCF_014170385.1 Delftia sp. UME58 | reverse complement strand
CCAGCGCGACGGCCAGCCGCCGCATCGGGCGCTGGACGGGGTCGATTGCCAGCTGAACCGAGGCGAGGTCATGGTGGTCGTCGGGCCGTCCGGCTCGGGCAAGAGCACCTTGCTGCGCACCCTGAACGGGCTGGAAAGCATCGACAGCGGCACGATCCGCGTGGACGGCGTGTCGTTGACGGACCCCGCCACCGACGTCAACCGCTGGCGCACGGAAGTCGGCATGGTGTTCCAGCACTTCAACCTGTTCCAACACCGTACTGCGCTGGACAACGTCGCGCTACCCCAACGTGTCGTGCGCGGCCGCAGCCGCGCCGACGCCGAACGCTATGCCCGCGACCTGCTGGGCCGCGTGGGGATGGGGGATTTCGGCGAACGCTATCCCAGCCAGCTGTCGGGCGGCCAGCAGCAGCGCGTGGCGATCGCCCGCGCGCTGGCCATGGACCCCAAATTGATGCTATTCGACGAAGCCACGTCCGCGCTGGATCCGGAGACCGTCGGCGGCATCCTGGAGCTGATGCGCGGGCTGGCGCGCGACGGCATGACGATGGCGGTCGTGACCCACGAGATGGGCTTCGCGCGCGACGTCGGCGACCGGGCCTTGTTCATGGACGCCGGCCGCATCGTGGAAATGGGCACG
>NZ_LZZV01000111.1:0-1574 GCF_014170385.1 Delftia sp. UME58 | reverse complement strand
CACGCCCCGGGGGACTGTCGCGCCGGGCTCTGCTGGCTGAATCTTGATCGTCGCTGGGGAGGGCGGTGTGCTTAGGGTTCTCGCCCCGGGTTTTGAGTGGTGGAGGATCTTGCGGGGCCCGCTCCCGGCCGGCCGCGCGGGCGGCCTTGGGGAGCTTACGCATCGTCTTGCGTCATGGTGATTGCGCTTCGCATGTGGGTGGCGTTGCGGGAGTTCTTCTCTCGCTTCGTTCGGGTTTGAAGGATCTCGCGGAGTCGTCCCTTGTCGGCCGCGCGGGCGGCCTCGGGGACTTGGCGGCGTCTTGCGTCGTGATGTTGTTGATCGTGCTCCGTAGATTCTATGGTTTGGCGCAAGCCTGGTTGGCGATAAAGCGATTGACGTCGAAGGGTTTGCGCGATTTCCATACGCCGAAGGCGATGCGTAGGAGTTTTCTGGCGATGATGTTTAGGGCCTGTCTTGAGGCCCAGCCCTTGGCTCGTAACGCTGCATAGAGGGGTTTGAAGGCAGCCGTTCGGCTGGCTGAAGTTGCCGCGTTATAGGCAAGGCTTCTCAGGGCCGCATCGCCCTGCTTGCTGAGTTTGCGCAGGCCTTTGTAGGCTCCAGATTCTTTGGGCCTGGGGTCTAGCCCCGCGCAGGCCACCACTGCGTCCGAAGAGGCGAACGGGATGCGGGTTACGGCCGTCACCAGAACGGCCCCATCAAGCGCATCTGCCAACTGCGACAAGGCATCCAACGCGTGCTGGACCTGAACTTGCGATCCCACGTGCTTATGCCGATCGCTGGACAGGCGCAGCCTCGTCTTGCGATCAATCGGCGGTCACGGCCGCTAGATTCTTAATCGACGTATTTGGGCGGGGTGGGATATCTACCAACGTCAGTCCGCTAATGACGGCTGATGGATGGGTGCGTCCCGGTCCCCAGCACCCCCGACGTGAGATCGGTAAGTGCTATAAAAACATACAAGATTCTATGGTCAATGCATGGTTGAAGACCCATTCACGATTGACGATCAAACCGTCAGAAGCGCGACATCGCCGGCCCCCATCACCGGCCTCCCTTTTAGACGGGTGGCGCGCGTACAGGCCTGGCCAAGCAAGCAACTATCTGCCGCGCGCCACCCGTCGCTCCACCTCCCCCACCTGACTGCGGGAACCATTAGCAAACCACTCACCACCAGCGCGCAAGCGACTACCGCCCCGACGCATCAACAACGCGTATGCCGAATGCGGCCGCCCGCGCGGATGCATGAGGCGGGCCCCGAAAATCTCGTGAGTAAACAGCGCTCTAGCAGCGCACAAACCAAGACGGCGCAGCTCGTCGCCGGGGTCGGGTGGGTGGCGCGCAACCTTGATGCGCCCGAGGGAATCTGAAGGCAGCGGCCGTAGGCCGCAACGAAGATGACGAAGGGGCAGTCCGGAGCGAACGCTCCGGACCGCAATCGTGGGCGCGCGCCACCCACCCGACCCCGGCGACGAGCGTCCCACGAAGATCTAGGGCAAGTCCCACGAAGATCTAAAGCAAGTCCCAAGAAAACCTAAGACACGCCCAACAAAAATCACATAAGTAGCCCTAAA
>NZ_LZZV01000110.1:0-1922 GCF_014170385.1 Delftia sp. UME58 | reverse complement strand
TGATGCGTCGGGGCGATGGTCGCTTGCGCGCTGGTGGTGAGTGGTTTTCTTTTGGTCCCCGCAGTCAGTGGGGGAGGTGGAGCGACGGGTGGCGCGCGGCAGATAGTTGCTTGCTTGGCCAGGCCTGTACGCGCGCCACCCGTCTAAAAGGGAGGCCAGTGATGGGGCCGGCGATGTCGCTCTTCGGGAGTGTCATAAATTTTGTGTTTGAGGCCTAACATACCGCTCAAGGAGCACATGTATGGCCACAAAGAAGAAACCTCCCCTGAGGGAATTACCGTCGATCCCGGCGGGTCTGGTTGACCAGTTCGTTAAGGGTCCGATGACCGCCGAGGCGGTGCAGGACCTGTCGATGGCGTTCAAGAAGGCGCTGATCGAGCGGGCGCTGGGCGCCGAGCTAGGGCACCATCTGAGGTATCCCTCGGGCGGAGATCGCCCCGAGGAAGCCACCAATCAGCGCAACGGCAAGAGCCGCAAGACGGTGCTGACCGATGACGGTCCGCTGCGGGTGGAGATCCCGCGGGACCGTGACGGCAGCTTCGCCCCGATCCTGATCCCCAAGCACGAGCGCCGCTTTACCGGGTTTGATGACAAGATCATCGCGATGTACGCCCGGGGCATGACGGTGCGCGAGATCCAGGGGTTCTTGGTCGAGCAGTACGGCACCGAGGTCTCGCCCGAGTTCATCAGCTCGGTGACCGACGCGGTCATGGACGAGGTCACTGCTTGGCAGACCCGGCCTCTAGAGACGATGTACCCGGTGGTGTTCTTCGATGCGCTGCGGGTCAAGATCCGCGAGGACGGGGTGGTACGCAACAAGGCCGTGTACCTGGCGCTGGCGGTGCTGCCTGATGGCACGCGCGACATCCTGGGCCTGTGGATCGAGCAGACCGAGGGCGCCAAGTTCTGGATGAAGGTGTTCAACGAACTGAAGACCCGCGGCACGCAGGACATCCTGATCGCCGTCACCGATGGCTTGAAGGGTATGGAGCAGTCGCTGAACGCGGTGTTCCCGGCCACGACGCTGCAGACCTGCATCGTGCACCTGATCCGCTCGAGCCTGGACTACGCCAGCTGGAAGGAACGCCGGACGGTGGCAGCGGCCTTGAAGCCGATCTACACGGCGGCGACTGTGGAGGCTGCGTTGGCTGCGCTATCGGCGTTCGAGCAAGGCCCGTGGGGTCAGCGTTACGCGCCGATCGCAGAAGCATGGCGCCGGGCCTGGGATCGGGTGATCCCGTTCTTTATGTTCCCGCCAGCGATCCGCAAGGTGATTTACACCACCAACGCCATCGAAAGCATCAACGCGCAGTTGCGCCGGGTGGTGAAAACGCGAAGGCACTTCCCCAGCGATGAGGCCGCCACCAAGCTGCTGTGGCTGGTCCTGCGCAACGTCACTGACGGCTGGGGCAGCGCCACGCATGACTGGAAGGCCGCCATGAACCAGTTCGCCATCATTTACGCTGAACGCTTCACTGACCCGTATCGCTGAGATAGCAGCAACACGCCTGATCCTCCACGGGATCAGGCACTGAGTGCCTTAAACACAAAAAAACTGACACTCCCGGTTTGCGCGATTTCCATACGCCGAAGGCGATGCGTAGGAGTTTTCTGGCGATGATGTTTAGGCACCGCAACCCACACGCGAAGCGAATCGCGCAACGACGCAAGACGATGCGTAAGCTCCCCAAGGCCGCCCGCGCGGCCGGCCGGGAGCGGGCCCCGCAAGATCCTCCACCACTCAAAACCCGGGGCGAGAACCCTAAGCACACCGCCCTCCCCAGCGACGATCAAGATTCAGCCAGCAGAGCCCGGCGCGACAGTCCCCCGGGGCGTGCGGGGAGTCGATAAGCCCGAGGGAATCTGAAGGGAAGGCCGAAGGCCTGGACGAAGATGACGTAGGGATAGTCCGGAGCGAAGGC
>NZ_LZZV01000109.1:0-150625 GCF_014170385.1 Delftia sp. UME58 | reverse complement strand
TCCTTGAGCAAGTTGGGATGGCGTCGAAACCGATGATGGCTGTCGGTGGTCTTGTGATACGCCCGCTTCGGCGCCACCAGCATGCGCGCCTCGCGCAGCACGTCCAGCAACGCATCGCGCCCCAGGCTCGCGCCGGCGTGCTGCAGCGGCTGCGCGAGCAGATGGTGCAGCTTGCGCGCGCCCAACCGGGGCTGACGCAGGCGCACGTCGCGAACGAGCTCGATCACGGTGTCGGCACGCGCACAGCGTTGCTGCTGATGCTGCAACTGCTGGTAGTAGGCTTGGCGGCTGACGCCCCAATGGCGGCAAGCCCTCGCCACGCTCAGCCCCGGGAGGAGCTTTTGCGAGAGGACTTGCCCAAAGGCTTTTTTACGATGCGCACCCCGTAGTCCTTCTTCAGGACATCGATCACCGCCTCGAACAGTTGGGCCTTCTCGTTGGCTTCGCGAAGCTGGACTTCGAGGGCCTTGATCTTCTGCTCGGGAGTCAGCGGTGCAGCAGGTGCAGATGAGGGCTTCTTGATCGGTACTGGCATGGCAAGCCCGGATGATGCCGAACTCCAGTTTTGGCGACCATGCTTGCGCAGCCACACCAACACGGTCGAACGGCCCTGGATGCCGTAGCGCTCCTGGGCCTGTTTGTACGTGAGATCGCCTTTTTCCACCTGATCGACCACCGACAGCTTAAAAGCCAGCGTGTAGTCCCGCTGCGTGCGTTTGACCCTTGATTCCATTGACTTGCCTTTTCTGAGAGGAAAAGGTGTCAACCCAGGTCAGGACGGGTCACAAGACACAAAAAAGCCCGGCAATGCCGGGCTTTTGCGTTGCGGCTCCTGTGAGCGCAGAGGTCAGGAAGCGTCAGGAAGCGGGAGAAGGGTTGGCAATCGCCGCAGCAGGGCGTGCGGCGGACGACGCCTTCTCGCGTGCCTGGGCCTGGTCGATGGCATCGATGATCACCACGCCCGTCGACTTGACGCCGGGCGCCGAAAAGCCGGCACCTGGCGTCACGCCGGGATGGGCCAGCAGCTTGCGCGTCATCTCCTGGTTCAGCTGCTGCTGGCTGGGCTTGGCGGGGGCAGGCGAGGTGGCGGGCTGCTCGGGCTGCTCTGGCGCAGGTGCCTCGTCGGTGTTGCGCACATAGCTGCGGTACACGCGGGAGTTGAGCTGCTCCTGATCCTGCTCGCGCTGGTACTGCAGGAACTGGTAGACACCGATGCCCACCACGGTGATGGCCAGCAGGGACACGGCGATCACCGTGATCACCAGGTTTTCATCGGACGGCGGGCGTACATGGACATGGACAGGGCCGCGGGGCCGTGCGTGGGAGCGGTGACTTGTGGCTGGCATGGGTGGAACGCAGAAAAAGCAATATGACTGCCTGGGTATCGGCAGATCTGCCGTCATTCTGAAATGCAGTCGGTTCGTGTCGGACAAAGCCGCGAATAGGGCGGTGATGGTCCAGCCTACCAGCTTCGTGTGTCCGCGAAAGCCCATCGCGCATTGCATTTTTCAAAGGAGGCGCAAAGGCGGATACCTCTTTTGTTCGCCGCAGTCCATTGGGAGCAATCCGGGCTGCCCGGCCCGGCAACTGATGGGGCCACCAAAAGCAAAAGCGCCCGGGCCGAAACCCAGGCGCTTGTCCATTCATTGAGCAGGCAGCCCCCGGCGGGCTGCAATGGCCATCAGGCAGCCAGCGCGGCTTCCTGATTTGCGGCGGCAGCCGCTGCACGCACGATGTCGCTGCGGGCCGATTCCAGGGCCTTGGCCTTGGACTCATCGCCCATGGCCACGCCTTCTGCGCGCACGATGCTCACATCGGTGATGCCCAGGAAGCCGAACACCGTCTTCAGGTAGCTTTCCTGGTGCTCCAGGGCCTGGCCCATTTCGCTGGTGGAGTACACGCCGCCGCGCGTGGAGGCCACGATGACCTTCTTGCCCTTGGCCAGGCCTTCGGGGCCGGCGGCGGTGTAGCGGAAGGTGCGGCCGCCCTGGGCGATGCGGTCGATCCAGGCCTTGAGCTGGCTGGAGATGGTGAAGTTGTAGAACGGGGCGCCGACCACGACCACATCGGCCGCCAGGAACTGGCTCACCAGGGCTTCGGAGATGGCGTTCTGTGCGCGCTCGGCTTCCGTCGTGGCGGCCTGGCCGGTGCGAAAGCCCATGGACACTGCGTTCAGGTGGTCGGGGGCATTCACGGCCAGATCCAGGTATTCGACCTTGGCGCCGGGGTTGGCGGCCACCAGGGCTGCCACGGTCTGGGCGGTCAGCTGGCGGGACACCGAAGCGGCGCCGGTGATGGATGAGTCGATGTGCAGCACTTGCATGAAAAAGCTCCTGGGAGGTATCGGTTGGAATCGGCCGTTCGGGAAAGCTTGCAGGGCCGACGATGGGATCAATTGTGAATTTGGACAGAGTCTTTGATAAGCCGCCGAAATTGCGATAGATTGTCCTGAATTTGCGGTCAATGAGCACAGGGGAGGGACGCGCGACATGATGGATCTCAACGACATGCTGTACTTCGCCGAGGTGGTGGAGCGCGGCGGCTTTGCCTCGGCCGGGCGGGCGCTGGGCATACCCAAGTCGCGGCTGTCGCGGCGCGTGGCCGAGCTGGAGGCCCGGCTGGGCGTGCGCCTGCTGCAGCGCACCACGCGCAAGCTGTCGCTGACCCAGGTGGGCGAGGCCTATCTGCGCCATTGCCAGGCCATGCGCGATGCGGCCCTGGCCGCCGCCGACACCGTGGCCGAGGTGCAGACCGAGCCGCGCGGCACCATCCGCGTGAGCTGCCCCGTGACCCTGGCCCAGACCGTGCTGGGCGAGCTCATGCCCCAGTTCCTGCAGCGCTGCCCGCTGGTGCATGTGGAGATGCAGGTGACCAACCGGCCCGTGAATCTGGTGGAGGAGGGCATCGACGTGGCGCTGCGCGTGCGCCCCAGCCTGGAGGACAGCGGCTCCATGGTCGTCAAGCGGCTGGATGTGGCGCGCCAGATCCTCGTGGCCAGCCCGGAGCTGCTGGAGCGCCAGGGCACGCCGCGTGCACTGGCCGACCTGCAGCACCTGGACAGCATGTCCATGTCGGCGGTGGACGGCCAATCCAGCCTGCTGCTGGTCGGCCCCGAAGGCCGCGAGCAACGCCTGCAACTGCAGCCGCGCTATGTGGTGGATGACCTGCTGACGCTGAAATTCGCGGCGCTGGCCGGCAGCGGCATGTGCTGGCTGCCCGACTACATGTGCCACGAGGAACTGGCCGAGGGCCGGCTCGTGCACCTGCTGCCGGGCTGGGAGCCGCCCCAGGGCATCGTGCACGCGGTCTTCCCCTCGCGGCGCGGCCTGGCGCCGGCCGTGCGGCATTTCCTGGACTTCCTCGGCGAGACCGTGCCGGGGCGCAACAGCCATGCCACGCGCGCGTAAGCGCATGGCGTCATAGGTTGTATGTCGCCTGCGACTCCCTTGCCAGTTCTACTGCAATTTCGGCGACCAACTCGATGGCCAGCGTGTCCGGCGAGTTCAGCCAGGTTGCGGTAAATGAGACGTTGGGCAACATGATGCCGGTAGGTATGAGTTCCAGCTCACCCGACTCGATGCGGTCCAGGGCTATGGCCGGTGGAGCGACCAGAATGCCGAACCCTTCAGTCGCGAGCTGGATAAAAGGGGTCAGGGCATTTGCGCTGTGGATGCGCACAGGGCCCAGCGCAGGTTCATTGAAAACCGCGCGCAGAATTTCATAGGGCTGTGTGCGGCGAGGAAATGTCAGCATCCGAAAGCGGGCGATGTCCTGGATCGTTGCAGGTTTCGGAATGCGCATTTCCGGACTGGCGATGAACGCCATCGGATAGTCACAAAGGAAACGGTTGATCAATACCGGGGAATTCAATGGGCCCATCACAAAGGCCAGATCAATTTCCTGATTGGCGAGTTTCTTCCCCATTTCCCAGGTGATGTCGCTCTGGATTTCGAGGTTGAGTCGTGGATAGACCTTCTCCACCCGCCGGATCAATTCGGAAAGCCAGGTGTGCACCAGCGTCTCGACAATTCCCAGTCGCAGCGTTCCTTCAATTGCATCAGGATTGCGTATGGACGCCACGATCTCGGATCGCAGTTTCACTGTGCGCTCGGCATAGCCCAACAGCTTTCTGCCGGCGGCCGTCGGTGACACCGTTTTGTTGTCGCGGTTCAGGAGGCGCACTCCCAGGCTTTGCTCCAGTTGCGCAATGCGGTGCGAGACCGCAGGCTGCGTTGTCGCCAGCTTGCTTGCAGCGGCGCTGAAGCTGCCGAGATTAACCACCCAAAGAAACGTCTCCAGACTTTTGAAATCGATCATCGCGTGCCTCCATCACTATGAATCATTTTTATGGCTGAGCATGAAAAATGAAGATTGGTCTTCATGAATAGTGAGCTGAATAATGGCTTAGAGACAAGTGACGTGAACTGGTCAATTACCCGAGGAAAAGCGATTGACCGCCGCGTTGATGACAAACCTGAAGGTGAGAGAAATGCACTACCCCACAAGCAGGCGCCGCATGCTGGCTGCGATGCCCTGTCTGATCACTTTGCCGGCTGCATTGCGGCCCCGTTGGTCCATGGCGCAGGCCAGGGAAAAGCTGGTGGTCAGGCTGGACTACACGCCGTGGGGCATACATGCTCCATTTCATCTGGCTCAGGCCAAGGGCTGGTTTGCCGAACAGGGGATAGAGCCGGTCTTTGATGACGGCAACGGCTCGGTGGCCACGGTGCAGATCGTCGGCAACGGCCAGTACGACCTGGGTCATGCTTCGCTGGGACCCATGGCGATCGCACGAGGTAGAGGCGTTCCGGTTCGCTCCATCGCCACGCTGTTCGGCCAGAACGATATTTGCCTTCTGATGGACAAGGGCGCCCGCGTCCGGCGCATTGCAGACCTCAAGGGCCGGACTGTTGCCTATACGTCCGGCTCGCTGGAGGCGCCATTCATCGACAAGTTTCTGGCCTCTGGTGGCCTCTCGCGTGCAGACCTGAATCTGCAAAGCGTCGATGCATCGGCCAAGGTGGGGCTGTATGCCAATGGCCGGGTCGATGGAATCTTCTCCAGCCCGACCTTTACCCTGCCGCAGTTCCAGGCGCAGCGCCCTGCGGATGTCATCCGCTTTGCTGACCACCAACTCGATTTTCTGGGATATGGCCTGTTCGCTACCGACGAAGCCATCGCCCGGCGCGCAAAGGTGCTGGGGCGTTTTGCCAGCGTCGTTGCCGGAGCGTGGAACTACATCTTCGCCGGCCATGAAGAGGAAGGCGTGCAGGCCATCATTGCGGCGCGTGCCCAGGCCAAGCTCAACCCCGAGATGCTGCGCGGACAGATAGAGCAACTGCGCAACTACATCGCGCTGCCCGGCGGCCAGGGCTCGCCAGCGCTGTCGGTTACCGCCACGCATTGGCAATCCACGCTGGCCATCCTAGGCGCCGCGCGGCTGGTGCCTGCAGATGCGCTGGCCATCGGCTATTTCACCAACACGCTTCTGGACGCCGAACTGGTTCAGCGTATTGGCGGCAAGGAGAAGGCCCATGATCGCAGCTGAAACCAGCGCCGCAGACTTCAAGATCCGCGCGGCAGGCATGACAAGGCGCTTTGATGACGTGCTTGCGCTGGACCGCGTCAACCTTTCGATTGCCAAGGGTGAATTCGTCAGCTTCCTTGGCCCCAGCGGCTGCGGCAAGAGCACGATGCTGCGGTGCATTGCGGGCTTGGACCGGCCATCCGGTGGCATTCTTGAAATCGATGCGGCTCCTGTGGATGGCCCGCCGTCCGATCTGGGATTGGCGCTTCAGCGCGATGCCTTGCTGGACTGGATGGATGTGCTGGACAACGTGCTTCTGCCCGCCGATTTCCGCGGCGAGCCCCGGCAGCAGCACGAAGCACGGGCACGTGATCTGCTGGGCCGGGTAGGGCTGCAGGACTTCATCCATGCCTATCCCCACAGCCTGTCCGGCGGCATGCGCCAGCGTGTTGCCATTTGCCGTGCCTTGCTGTTGACACCGGGCCTGCTGCTGATGGACGAGCCCTTTGGAGCCCTTGATGCACTGACGCGCGACCAACTCAATGTCGACCTGCGCAAGCTCTGGGAGGCCGAGAAGATGACCGTCATCTTTGTCACGCACAGCATTTCAGAGGCGGTGTTCCTCTCCTCACGGGTGGTCGTGTTCCGGCCCCGACCGGGCCAGATCGTCGACGACGTTCCTATCGAGCTGGCCGGAGAGCGGCGCCTTGCAGTGCGTGAGGAGCCAGAGTTCGGCACCCTGACCCGCCATTTCCGCAGTCGTTTCGAACAGATGGGAGTCATCCATGAGTAACGCCATCACTTTGACCGCGGCGCGGCCGGCAGGTGGTATGTTGAGGGCCACTCTGGTCTCCGGGCTGGGCTTCATCGGCTTCCTCCTGGCCTGGGAAGCGCTGGTACGGCTGCTCAGCGTGCCGGTCTACCTGGTGCCACCACCCAGCTTGGTGCTCAAGGACCTGGCCGAGTTCCCGGGCTGGTTTGCCATGCAGGCTGCATACACAACCTCCATCACCTTGGCCGGCTTTCTTGCCGCAACGGTCCTGGGCGTGGCCTTCGCCGTAGTGCTGGTGGAGTCACCTTTCCTGAACCGGCTGTTGTTTCCCTTGTTCATTGCGCTCAACAGCGTGCCCAAGGTGGCCATTGCGCCACTGTGCATCATCTGGTTCGGAACTGGTTCCTTCACCAAGGTGGCCATCGCTTTCATGATTGCGGTCTTTGCCGTCGTCATCGACGCTTCACTGGGCCTGCGCTCGGTGTCGCAGGACGTGCTCGACATGGCCACGGCGCTGCGCGGCTCGCGCTGGAAGGTGCTCACACGCATTCGGCTGTATGCGGCCCTGCCGTCTATTTTTGCGGGCATGAAGGTGGCCATGTCGCTGGCCCTGGTGGGCGCCATCGTGAGCGAGTTCGTGGCTTCGCAGACCGGGCTGGGCAACGTCATCCTGGTGGCCCAGGGGCAGTTCGACACGCCCCGCGTATTCGCGGCCCTGCTGCTGCTTTCGCTGATCGGACTTGTGCTGATCGGATGCCTGGACCTGCTGGAGAGGCAACTGATGCCTTGGAAGTTCAGGGCGCACAGCAAGGTGGCGCACATCCAGCCTAAGCGCTAGCGCAAACCTACCCCGCCCCCATTCGTCCCCATCCGTTCCTAGGCAAGCCCGCCGGGCAGGTCAGGCCGCGCCATGCCTGGCGCGGTGTCCAACTGCCCATCCACCCACCAAATCCACCAGTGAGATCCACCATGGCCATCAACAAAGCACATCAGGAGTTCTATCAGGTCGATATGAACGAAGGCTGGGAAACGCCGAAAGGCTATCCCTCCGGCATCCAGCAGAAGATTCTTGCGGGAACACTGGACGTGAAGAACCGCCAGGGAGGCCACACTCGATTGCTGAGGTTCAGGCCCGGCACGTACACCACCGTTCCTTTCGAACACGACTACTGGGAAGAGGTCTATGTGATCGAAGGCGACCTGTGGGTAGGCAATGACGCGCATGGGCAGGGCGGCGTGAGATTCGGCCCCGCCACCTACTGCTGCCGCCCTCCGCATGTGCCGCACGGACCGTTCAGGACCGAGCAGGGCTGCCTGTTGCTGGAACAGCACTACTACGACCCCCAGTGAGCTCGCATGAAGACCACCATGCGCCGTCTGCTGGACCTCCAACACGGGCTCGAACGCGGTGAGCTGCGCAGCCGCGATCTTGTCGAATTGAGCCTGTCCGCCATCGCAGACCCGGCAGGCCAGGGCTCACGAGCTTTTCTGTCGGTCTTCCCCGAGCAGGCGCGCAAGCAAGCCGACTTCTACGACCAGGCGCGCCGGGATCGCCTGCCGATGCCGCGCTGGGCGGGCATTCCCATGGCGATCAAGGACCTGTTCGATACCCTGGGGCAGGTCACAGGCGCAGGCTCGCATGTCCTGGACGCATGCCCGCCGGCCGAACGGGATGCGGACGTTGTCGCCGCGCTGCGGCGTGCTGGCTTCATCGTCATCGGCAAAAACCATATGACCGAGTTCGCCTATTCCGGGCTCGGCTTGAACGCGCATTTCGATGTGCCGCTCAACCCGTTCGGGCGTGATGTGGGGCGCATTCCCGGGGGGTCGAGCTCCGGTGGCGCGGTGGCCGTAGCGGACGGCATGGTCGCTGCCGCACTGGGGTCCGACACGGGAGGCTCCTGCCGCATCCCGGCCGCCTTCTGCGGCATCGTCGGCTTCAAGCCGACGGCGCGGCGCGTCTCCCGTAGTGGGGTCATTCCTTTGTCCAGCACGCTGGATGCGGTTGGGCCACTGGCCAACAGCGTCTCTTGCTGCGCCATCCTGGATGCGATCCTGTCGGGCGTAGACGAAGAGCAAGTGCCAGCCATGCCGGCAGCTGGCTTGAGGCTGGGTGTCATCCAGGGCTATGTGGACGACCAACTGGACGAGGCGGTCGCGCAGGCGTTTGAGGGAGCCCTGGAGCGCCTGTCCCGGCAGGGCGTGCACCTGGTCGCCGTGTCGCTCCCCGAATTGGGGGAGCTGCCGCACATCCATCGCATGGGGGGCTTCGTGGGTGCCGAGGCTCATGCATGGCACAGACCCCATATCGAATCGCGCTCGCAGTTCTACGATCCCTGGGTTCTTTCACGGTTTGCCGCTGGCAAATCGCAGAGTGCGGCCGATTACATCGATCTGCTGCTGGCTCGGCAGCGGCTCATCGCTGCAGTGCAACGGCGCTCCCATGCCTTTGATGCTCTGGTGCTGCCCACCGTCCAGATCGCGCCGCCGATGCTGTCCAGCCTCAGCGAGGCAACTGCGATCAGCGAAGCCAACCGGCTGTGCCTTCGCAACACGTCCATTGCGAATTTTCTGGATTTGCCAGCCATTTCCATTCCCTGCCATGCGCCTGAAAGCCTGCCTGTGGGGCTCATGTTGCTCGGGGAAACCATGGCAGATCGGCAACTGCTCGGAATCGCCCGCAGCTTGGAAGCTGCGATCAATCCAACCTGCGATCAGGAGACATGAAATATGCGCCCGCTAATGACGCTCGAATTCGACTTCATCCAGAAAACCGGCACCAAAAGGCGCACGGTAGCGGTCCACTCGGCCATCGTCGGCGGCTGGACAGGCCGGGACAAAGAGGCGCTTGCCCACCACGTTGAAGAACTGCAAAAGCTGGGCGTGGCGCCTCCCGCGCGCACACCACTGTTTTACCGCGTCGGTGTCTCCCGGCTCACCCAGGCGCAGGCCATTGAAGTCATAGGCACAGGTTCCAGCGGCGAGGTGGAGTACGTCATGCTCAATGTCGAGGGGCGGCTATGGATAGGCGTGGCATCCGACCATACCGATCGCCATGTGGAGCACATGGGGATCACGGTCGCCAAGCAGCTCTGTGACAAGCCGGTAGCCGGCGTGCTATGGCCCCTGGATGAGGTGGAGTCGCACTGGGACAAACTGATCTTGCGAAGCCACATTGTGGAAAGCGGGGAGACAAAGCTGTACCAGGAAGGGACAGTCTCCTCGCTCCTGTCTCCGCGCGAGTTGCTGGTTCGCTTCGCAGAAGAAGGACAGATCTTCGGAGACGGCATGCTGATGTTTGGAGGTACTTGCGCAACCATCGGTGGCGTTCGCTATTCGCCGCAATTCAGCTTCCAGATCATCGATCCCCTGCTCGATCGCATCATTACTCACTGCTACACGGTCCATCCCTTGCCAATAGAGGGGTGACGTTTCCTGGTTTATTGCAAAGAGTGACGAAGGTTGTGTGCTTGATTGTTAAAGAATTTCATTTCTACCAACTACTCATATCTCATTGAAATTGCGGGGATGATTTTCCTGTTTTTGGCAGAATCTATTTGTTCTGATAAACATATATAGGGGGAGGGTATTTGATAAATTTGAAGAAATTTTGACTGATAAATCCGATATGATTGCCATCATTGATTATTCTGACTATCCGATTATCTGTAGGCTGGTTGGAAAATAGTTGAGTGGTGATATTTTATTCAATTCCATAAGTGAATGACGAATTTTATACGGGAGAAAAAACATGACCGTTTCTGCGGCAATGGATAGCTATGATGTCATCATTGTGGGCGCTGGCACCAATGGTTTGGGCGCCGCCTATCATGCAACTGCGAGAGGACTGAAGACTCTGCTGATAGATCAGTACGATATTCCAAATTCCGTCAATAGCTCAAAAGGCATTGAGAGAATTTTTCGGATTATGTATGCGCAGCCCTCACAGATTCGCATAACTGAAAGCGCATATGCTCTTTGGCATGCAATACAGGCGGCGTACGGAACGGAGATTCTCGCGCCCGAGGAATTGCTTTTTTTTGGCCACAGCGATGCACCGCCGACACCGGAGGGTAATTTGCAACAGGCGGCTGAAGCCATGAGTCGCATGGGCATACCCTATGTCACGTTGGACTCTCCCGCTCAGATAGCGGCACGTTTTCCTGTTCTCAACCCAGCGACGATGCCAAGTACCTATATCGGGCTGGTGCAACGGCAGGGAGCTTCCATCAATGTGCAGGCATCGCATCAAGCGATGCTTGCTTTGGCAAATGCGACAGGACATCTCACCATGATGTCTCAGACCAAGGTGACTCAGATATCTCCTGACGGAACTGGCTACCTTGTCAGCACGCTTGCAGGCTCCGTCAGTCAGGACTTCTTTGCCGAGCATTTGATCGTGTGCGCGGGCGTCTGGGCCAACGATGCTCTGCAGGGGTTGGGGCTGAGGCAGTCGCCCGACTGGAAAATCTGGCAGATGACCTATGCCTACTGGAGGGTGCAGGGCGGAGCGCACATGCCACTTTGGTACGAGTTCGGCAACACGCCAACGAACCCAGATGGCCTGTTCTACGGCTTTCCGAAGCTGGACTTCGCGCCCGATGGCCTGGTGAAGATGAGTGCCGACTACACCAACACCATTTTGGAGGATCCATCCGGCATCACTTCAACTCCTGATCCGCGGATCCTGAGCGATCTGGTGGATCACCTTGGGAGGCTTTTTGTGCCTGGGGTCATCGATGTGCCCAACCACCAGAACGCGGGCACCTGCCTTTACTCCATGAGCCCAGATACCAACCTGGTGATAGGAAAAATTCCAGATCTGGGGGGTAGC
Source organism: Delftia sp. UME58 (assembly GCF_014170385.1). Classification (NCBI taxonomy): domain Bacteria; kingdom Pseudomonadati; phylum Pseudomonadota; class Betaproteobacteria; order Burkholderiales; family Comamonadaceae; genus Delftia; species Delftia sp. UME58. Next base: position 139,492 of record NZ_LZZV01000109.1, on the reverse strand, counting down.
GCCGGCAGTGCGTTCCAGAACGCATCCATGTGCATCATGGCCTCCGGCAGAGGCTTCAAGTACGCGCCGATCTTTGGACGCGTGCTGGTGGAGCTGGCTGTGGACGGGGAGTCCACCTACACGCCGGACCTGGAAGAGTTCGACAGCTTCCGCGGCGGCTTGTTCGTGCCTGCGACAACCTGAGAAGGCTCGCGTTGAGTGAACTGCGGCGGCAGATCGTGTGCGCTGGCAATGCCGCATGTGGTCTGCCGCTTCGTTGCGTTGACCCCTTGCCCAAGCGCCTCGGCTTGACTGAGGAGCGTGTACAGGTCACTGAGGTGCCATAAGAAAACAACAAAACGTTCGTTGGGATAGTTGGCGGTGTTCTCCACAATCGGGGCCCATGTCCAGCAATGGACAGTCCAGGAGAACCCATGAATCCCCACCGCATCATCATCGTGCCCGGCTGGCGCAACTCCGGCCCTGACCACTGGCAAAGCCTGTGGGCACAGCAGCTGCCGCATGCCGAGCGGGTGGAGCAGGACGACTGGCTCGTGCCCCACCGCGAACCCTGGGTGGCCGCGCTGGAGCAACTGGTGCTGTCCCGGCCCGAGCCCGTGGTGCTGGCCGCCCACAGCCTGGGCTGCATCACGGCCGCGCACCTGGGTCCCGAGGCCAGTGCGCGCGTGCGCGGTGCGCTGCTGGTGGCGCCGGCCGATCCCGAGCGCCGTGCCCAGCTGGCCGACTTTGCGCCCGTGCCCTATGCGCCGCTGCCCTACCGCAGCGTGCTGGTGGCCAGCAGCAACGACCCCTACTGTCCGATCCGCCGGGCCGGCGCCTATGCGCGGGCCTGGGGAAGCGAGTTCGTGCGGCTGCAGAACGCGGGGCACATCAATGTCGAATCAGGCTTTGGCGACTGGCCCCTGGGCCTGGCGCTGCTGCAGTCGCTGACGCAGGGCGACAGCTGGCAGCCGGCACAGCCCCGGCCTGCCGTGCGTTCGCCGCGCTCGCCGCGTCCGCCGCGTGTGGCGGCTGCGCATGCCTCCGTCTCTGCGGGCACTGGCGCGGGCGCGCCATGGGCTGCCGGTCTGTGATGGGCCGGCGGGTGACCGCAGGCAGGGCAGGTTCTTTATATGGTGACAGGCCATTAACAAACAAAAATATATTCTTTTGAGTTTTAAGCCGGCGTTCGCACAATGTGACTGTCTGTGAATCCATCGCAGAAATGTCCACTGATAAAAAGGCAGCGAACCATGCATTCTTTGAAGCTCAAGACTTTGTTGGCCACCCTGGCGCTGGCCGCCGCCGGAACGGTATCGGCGCAGAACCAGCTGCTCAACGTCTCCTACGACGTGGCACGCGAGTTCTACAAGGACTACAACGCCGCCTTCGTCGCCCACTACAAGAAGACCAAGGGCGTGGACATCAAGGTGGATCAATCGCACGGCGGCTCCAGCGCCCAGGCGCGTGCCGTCAACGACGGCCTGGCCGCCGATGTGGTGACCTTCAACACCACCACCGACGTGCAATTCCTGGCCGACAGCGGAGTGGTCGCCAAGGACTGGGCCAAGAAATTCCCCAATGACGCCTCGCCCACCACCTCGACCATGCTGTTCCTGGTGCGCAACGGCAATCCCAAGAACATCAAGGACTGGAGCGACCTGATCCGTCCCGACGTGAAGGTCGTGGTGGTCAATCCCAAGACGGGCGGCAATGGCCGCTACGCCTACCTGGCGGCCTGGGGTTCGGTGCGCGAGAAGGGCGGCACCGATGCGCAGGCCGCCGAGTTCGTGCAGCAGCTCTACAAGAACGTGCCCGTGCTGGGCAAGGGCGGCCGCGACGCGACCAGCATCTTCCTGCAGCGCAACATCGGCGACGTGCTGATCACGTTCGAGTCCGAAGTGGTCTCGGTCGAACGCGAATTCGGCAAGGGCAAGGTCGATGCCGTCCATCCCTCGGTGTCCATCGTGGCCGAGAACCCCGTGGCCGTGGTCGAGCGCACCGTGGCCAAGAAGGGCACGGGCCAGCTGGCCCATGACTACCTGGCCTGGCTTTACTCCGACGAGGCCCAGGAGATCGCCGCACAGCACGCGCTGCGCCCCCGCTCCGAGGCCGTGCTCAAGAAGCACGCCGATGTGTTCAAGCCCATCAAGCAGTTCACCGTGGCCAAGTATTTCGGCTCGCTGTCCGAGGCCCAGAAGGTGCACTTCAACGACGGCGGACAGTTCGACAAGATCTACGTCCCCGGCAAGTAAGCACGCAAGCAGGCATGAAGGCGGCGCAGTCCGCCTGAGGCCCCCTCCCCACACTGGCTGATTTGGAATCCAACATGGTGTCTGCCGTTCCGACCAGCCCAAGGCCTGGCGCCGACGCTCCCGTGCCCGCACCGTCCGGTGCGGCGCGCAAAGGGCGCGGCGCCAAGCGCGTTTTGCCCGGCTTCGGGCTGACCTTGGGCTATACGCTGTTTTATCTGAGCCTGATCGTGCTGATCCCGTTGTCGGCACTGCTGTTCAAGACCTTCTCGCTCACCTGGCCCCAGTTCTGGGAGGCCGTGGCCTCGCCGCGCGTGCTGGCCTCGTACCGGCTGACGTTTGGCGCCTCGTTTGCGGCGGCCTGCGTGAACCTGGTGTTCGGCCTGCTGATCGCCTGGGTGCTGGTGCGCTACAAGTTCCCGGGCAAGAAGATCGTCGATGCGCTCGTCGATCTGCCCTTTGCCCTGCCCACGGCCGTGGCCGGCATTTCGCTGACCGCCTTGCTGGCCGGCAACGGCTGGGTGGGCCAGTACCTGGAGCCCTACGGCATCCAGCTGGCCTTCAACCCGAACGGCGTGGTCATTGCGCTGATCTTCATCGGCCTGCCCTTTGTCGTGCGCACGGTGCAGCCGGTGCTGGAGGACTCCGAGAAGGAGCTGGAGGAAGCCGCCACCAGCCTGGGCGCCTCGCGCTGGCAGATCTTCTACAAGGTGATCCTGCCGGCCATCACGCCCGCGCTGCTCACGGGCTTTGCCATGGCGTTTGCACGCGCCATCGGCGAGTACGGATCGGTCATCTTCATCGCGGGCAACATGCCCATGATTTCCGAGATCACACCGCTGATCATCATCGGCAAGCTGGAGCAATACGACTACGCAGGCGCCACGGCCGTGGCCGTGGTGATGCTGCTGTTCTCCTTCGTGATGCTGCTGGTCATCAACGCGCTGCAGGCATGGCAGCGCAAGCATTCGGGAGGGGCTTGAGATGGCGTTGTCTCCACAGGAAGCTCTGCTTCTCAAGATCATTGGCGCGGTGCTGGTCGCCGTGCTGGTGCTGTACAGGCTCACGGCGCCCCCGAAGGGCCGGCGCGAAAAGCTCACCACCACCGAGCCGCGCGCCGTGCGCTGGGTTCTCACGGGCATTGCGCTGATCTTCATCGGCCTGTTCCTCGTGCTGCCGCTGGCGGCCGTGTTCACCGAGGCGCTGCGCAAGGGCTGGGACGCCTATGTCGCCGGCCTGCAGGAGCCCGATGCCTGGTCGGCCATCAAGCTGACCCTGATCACGGCGCTGATCGCCGTGCCGGTGAACCTGGTGTTCGGCGTGGCGGCGGCCTGGTGCATCGCCAAGTTCGAGTTCCGGGGCAAGGCCTTTCTGATCACCCTGATCGACCTGCCGTTCTCGATCTCGCCCGTGGTGGCGGGCCTGATGTACGTGCTGGTGTTCGGTGCCCATGGCTGGTTCGGCCCCTGGCTGGCCGAGCATGACATCAAGATCATCTTCGCCGTGCCCGGCATCGTGCTGGCCACCATCTTCGTGACCTTCCCCTTCATCGCCCGCGAGCTGATCCCGCTGATGCAGGCGCAGGGCAGCGACGAGGAGCAGGCCGCCATCGTGCTGGGTGCCACGGGCTGGCAGACCTTCTGGAAGGTCACCGTGCCCAACATCAAGTGGGGCCTGCTGTACGGCGTGATCCTGTGCAATGCGCGTGCCATGGGCGAGTTCGGCGCAGTGTCGGTGGTCTCGGGCCACATCCGCGGCCAGACCAACACCATTCCGCTGCATGTGGAGATCCTCTACAACGAGTACCAGTCCGTTGCCGCCTTCGCTGCCGCCTCGCTGCTGGCCCTGCTGGCGCTGGTGACCCTGGTCATCAAGTCGGTGGCCGAGTGGCGTGCCGAGCAGCAGGCCAAGGCCGCTGCCGACCTGCCTCCCGAGCGCCCCACGGCGTCTTCCCAGGCTTCCCAGGCATCCCAGGTGCCGCAGGTGTCCTGAACCCCGGCCCCGACCAGAAAAAAGCAAGAGCAAGACCATGAGCATTGAAATACGCAACGTCAGCAAGCAGTTCGGCGATTTCCAGGCCCTGCGCGATGTGAGCCTGGACATCCAGTCCGGCGAACTCATCGCACTGCTCGGCCCCTCGGGCTGCGGCAAGACCACGCTGCTGCGCATCATCGCGGGGCTGGAGACGCCCGACGTGGGCAGCATCCACTTCAGCGGCGAAGACACCACCGATGTCCATGTGCGCGAGCGCAACGTGGGCTTCGTGTTCCAGCACTACGCGCTGTTCCGCCACATGACCGTGTTCGAGAACGTGGCCTTCGGCCTGCGCGTGAAGCCGCGCAGCCAGCGCCCCAGCGAGGCCCAGATCCGTGAGAAGGTGATGAGCCTGCTCAAGCTGGTGCAGCTGGACTGGATTGCCGAACGCTTCCCGTCCCAGCTGTCGGGCGGCCAGCGCCAGCGCATTGCCCTGGCCCGCGCCCTGGCGGTGGAGCCCAAGGTGCTGCTGCTCGACGAGCCCTTCGGCGCGCTGGATGCCAAGGTGCGCAAGGAGCTGCGCCGCTGGCTGCGCCGCCTGCATGACGAGCTGCACGTGACCTCCATCTTCGTGACCCACGACCAGGAGGAGGCACTGGAGGTCGCCGACCGCGTGGTCGTCATCAACCAGGGCCGCATCGAGCAGGAGGGCACGCCCCAGCAGGTCTGGGACAACCCGGCCACGCCCTTCGTCTACGGCTTCCTGGGCGATGTCAACCTGTTCAAGGGCCGTGCCAGCGATGGCCGCGTCTACCTGGACGACGGCACCCAGCTGGACAGCCACGACGCCAAGGGCGCCAGCGACAGCAAGGCCTTCGCCTATGTGCGCCCGCACGATCTGGAGGTGGAGCGCTACTCGCCCGGCCAGAACCTGGACGTCCAGGGACGGCCCACGGGCATCGTCGTGCAGCTGGCCCGCGCCATCGTCGTGGGGCCCATTGCGCGCCTGGAACTTATTCCTTCGGAGAGCACCGAAAGCACGGACAATGCCGAAGAGGGTGGCCTGATCGAGGCGCAGATTCCTGCGCAGCAGTTCAGGGACATGGCCCTGCGCGAGGGGGAAACCCTGGTGGTGACACCGCGCCGTGCCAAGGTGTTCCTGGACGAGGCGGCTGGCATCTGACGGCGCGGCAACGGCTTCCTGCACCCGCTGAACAGGGCTGCAGCGCCGGGCCGGCGCCGCAGCCCTGATTTCATTCAACCGGGTGACGAAAGACAAGAATGCTTCAATGGTTTGACAACGCTCCGCGCCGCATCCTGGCGCTCATCAGCCTGGCCTGCGTGGCCATGCTGGCCTTCGGCATGTATCTGCAGCATGTGGTCGGGCTGGAGCCCTGCCCGATGTGCATCGTGCAGCGCTATGCATTGATCGGCGTGGCCCTCTTCACGGGCCTGGGCAGTGTGCGCGGCGGCCGTGGCTGGCTGATCAGTTGGGGCGTGCTGGCGCTGGTGGCTGCAGGCTTTGGCGCCTTCGTCGCCGCGCGCCAGAGCTGGCTGCAGTGGTATCCGCCCGAGTTCGCCACCTGCGGGCGCGACTTCTACGGAATGATCGAGAACTACTCCATCAGCCGTGCCGTGCCCATGATCTTCCGTGGCTCGGGCGACTGCGCCGCCGTGGACTGGAGCTTCCTGGGCGGCTCCATCGCCAACTGGTCCTTCATCTGCTTCGCCATCATGAGCGTGGCCGTCTTGGTGTTGCTGGTGCGCGGCGCTGCCCGCAGGCGCTGAGCCCTAGGATGAGGCTTGCGCCAGCCGCCGCTGCAGCGACTGCGCCAGGGTGCTCAGAATCAGCCAGCAGGACGTGGCGCCCGCGTCCAGCACGCCAATGGAGCGCGGCCCCAGCCGGGCCGAGCGCCCGATACGGGCCTGCAGGTGGCGCGTGGATTCCTTGCCCGCCTCGGCCGCGGCCTCCATGGCCTGCAGCGCCTCGCGGAAACCGGCGCCGGCCTGCAGCGATTGCCGGTAGGCCTGCAGTGCCGGGGCCAGCGTGTCGATGAGGGTCTTGTCGCCCACCTGGGCCTTGCCCATCTCCTGCACATCGGCGACGGCCCGCGCCAGCGCCTGGCCGAACAGGGCTGCATCCATCTCCTGCTCCGGCCCAAGAACATCGGCGAAGCCTTGGAAGAAGCTGCCGTACAGCGGGCCCATGGAGCCGCCGATATCGTCCATCAAGGCCTGAGACAGCTGCTGAAGCGCCGCAGGCAGTTGCGCCGCCTGGCTGGCGTCCATGGCATCGAGTCGTGCGCCGCAGCCGGAAAAGCCCTTGGCCATGTTGATGCCGTGATCGCCATCGCCGATCAGGCCGTCGATCTCGCTCAGGAACTCCCGGTGGCCGACGATGGCCGTGATCAGCTCGCGCACGATGTTGCCCGCGCCATCGAGCGCGATGGCCGGCCCTTGGCTGGTGCGCCTTGCGGCTTTGGGGCGGGCGATTTGTGCTTGTTCCTGGGCCTGTTCCTGCGCCTGTGCCGGCGTCCGTGCCGGAGCAGAGGGCGGCGTTGGAATGGCCTCCTGCGGCTGAGGCGGCAGCCCGCCGGCCAGGGTCAGGGCGACTGACTGGCAGGGCGCCTTGAGGCAGGCTTCCAGCACATCGTCCAGCTGCATCAGCGTGAGTGTGATGCCCATCATCTCCAGCGAGGTGAAGAGATTGCCCACCAGCCGGAAGGCCACCTGCATGCCGCGTTCTTGCAGGTGCCGGGCCACCTCGCCATAGAGGATGTACTGCTCCATCAGCGGCGTGGCGCCCAGGCCGGACAGCAGCACGGCCACGCGGTCGCCCGGGGAGAAGGGCAGGTCGGGCAGCAGGGTGTCCAGCATGCGCTCGGCCATATCGGCCGCCGTGGCCGTGCGGTGCACGGACATGCCGGGCTCGCCATGGTGGCCTATGCCCACCTCCATGCTGCCACGCTCGATATGGAAGTTGGCCTTGCCCACGGCGGGAATGGTGCATGCCGACAGGCCGATGCCGATGCTGCGCGTGCGGGCCATGGCGTGCCGGGCGATGGCGATGACTTCGTCGAGGCTGGCGCCCATGGCCGCCCGGGCGCCCGCCACCTTCCACATCAGGATCTCGCCGGCCACGCCGCGGCGGCTGGCCTCGTCGCCCCGCGCGGCTGAAGGCACGTCGTCGTTGGCCACCACGGTCCTGACCGCCATGCCTTCGGCCGCGGCCATCTGCACGGCCATGGCAACGTTCATGTTGTCGCCCGCGTAGTTGCCATACAGGCAGGCCACGCCGGCGCCGCCATCGGCTGCGCGCATGGCGTCGTAGAAGCTTCTGGCCGTGGGGGACGAGAAGACCTCGCCCACGGCGGCGGCGTCGCACAGGCCTGCGCCCACATAGCCCAGAAAGGCCGGTTCGTGGCCCGACCCGCCGCCCGTCACGATGCCCACCTTGCCCCTGCGTGGCGCGCCATGCAGGCGCACGACGCGGGGGTTGCCTGCGTCGATGCGCAGGGTGTCGCCATGGGCGGCGATCCATCCCTGGAGCATGTCCTCCACCACCCGGTCGGGGTCGTTGATCACGCGGTTGGTCGTCATGCCTTTGTCTCCTCCAGGTGCGGTCCCGGCGGGTGTGCCGAAGACTGTTCATATGATCATTGAATGGTCATTTTTGATTTGTTGAAATTGACATGTCAATGCCTTTTGGCTATTCGATAGCCAAGGGAAAACGATAGGACTTGATGGATTTTGTAGAAAATTCAATGGGTTACGTATTCATCTTGCCGACTCACATAGCTATCGTTGTTTGACAACTGCTCTTCGATTGAGAAGACTCTCATAAAACATTGATCAAATGATCATGTGATGGTCTTTTGTAACGAAGGGGATGCCATGAAGCTGGCCATCGGCTGCGACGAAGCCGCCTGCGACCTCAAGAACGCCGTGAAGCAGCATCTGCTGGCCCAGGGCCACGAAGTGGCCGACTTCGGCACGCACGACGGCGAGCCGGTGCTCTACCCCGACATCGGCATCGCGGTGGCGCAGGCCATCGTCCAGGGCCGCCATGAGCGCGGCGTTCTCCTGTGCGGCACGGGCATAGGCATGGCCATTGCCGCCAACAAGGTGGCAGGCATCCGCGCCGCGCAGGCGCATGACACCTATTCGGCCGAGCGCGCCAGCCGCAGCAACGATGCGCAGATCATCACGTTGGGCTCGCGCGTGATCGGGGTGGAACTGGCCAAGGCCATCGTGGACCGCTTCCTTGCATCGCGCTTCGATGGCGGCAGCTCGGCCCTGAAGGTGGATGCCATCACCGGCTTCGAACGCTCGCAGGCCGCCGCGGCCGGGCGCGGGCAGGGCGCGTGACCATGGGCACCGGCACCGCACTGCTGCAGGCTCGCGGGGTGGCCAAGAGCTTCGGCGGCGTGCCTGCGCTGCGCAACGGCTGCCTTGAGCTGCAGGCCGGCAGCGTGCACGCGCTGTGCGGCGGCAATGGCGCAGGCAAGTCCACCTTCCTGAACATCGTGATGGGCCTGTTGCGGCGCGATGCCGGCGAGATATTGCTCAAGGGCCGGCCGGTGGATTTCGCCACGCCGCACGAGGCGCTGGCGCACCGCCTGTCCATCATCACGCAGGAGCTGTCGCCCATCCCGGGCATGAGCGTGGCCGAGAACATCTTCCTGGGCCGCGAGCCCCGGCGCGCCGGCGTGGTGGTCCGCCATGCCGCGCTGCTGGAGCAGGCGGATGCGCTGCTCAGGCAGCTGGGCTTCGATATCGATCCACGTGCGCAGATGGGCCGCCTGAGCCTGGCGCAGACCCAGTTGGTGGAGATTGCCAAGGCCCTGAGCCGGCAAAGCGAGCTGATCATCATGGACGAGCCCACCTCGGCCATCGGCGAAAGCGAGACCGCCATCCTCTTCGACGCGATACGCCGCGTGACCGCGCAGGGCGCCGGCATCCTCTACGTGTCGCACCGCCTGACGGAGATCTTCACCATTGCCGACAGCTACACGGTGTTCCGCGATGGCGGCTTCGTGCAGACCGGCGCGCTGGCCGATATCGACCGGCGGCAGCTGGTGAAGCTCATCGTGGGCCGGGAGGTCCGCGCTGCCGCCAGCGAGCGCAGGGCTGCGGCGCCGGGCGAGCCGCTGCTGTCGGTGCAGGGGCTCACGCGCCGGGGCGAGTTCGAGGACATCAGCCTGGACGTTGCCCGCGGCGAGGTGCTGGGCATCTACGGACTGATGGGATCGGGCCGCAGCGAATTCCTCAACTGCCTGTACGGCCTCACGCGCGCCGACCAGGGGCACGCGAGCCTGGGCGGACGGCCCCTGCCGCGCGGCAATCCGGCGGCGTCGATCAAGGCGGGCCTGGCCCTGGTGACCGAGGACCGCAAGGCCACGGGGCTGGTGATGAGCTCCTCGGTGCGCTTCAACGCCAGCTTGCCCGCACTGCCGGGCCTGCAGCGCGCCGGGGTGGTGGATGGCGCGGCAGAGCGCGTGCTGGTGGGCGGCCTGCTGCAGCGCCTGCGCGTGAAGCTGGCCAGCCCGGCCATGCCGGTCTCCGGCCTGAGCGGCGGCAACCAGCAGAAGGTGGTGCTGGCCCGTTGCATGGCCACCAACCCCGTCTGCCTGCTGTGCGACGAGCCCACGCGCGGCATCGACGAAGGCGCCAAGCGCGAGGTGTACGCCTTCCTGGCCTCGCTGGCCGCGCAGGGCCATGCCGTGGTTGTGGTGTCCTCCGAGGCGCCGGAGCTGCTGGAGCTGAGCGACCGCATCGCCATCTTCCGCAAAGGCCGGCTTGACCGCGTGGTGGCCGGCCACGGCATCACGCAGGAGGCGCTGATGCACCTCGCTTCCTGAGCCCGGGCGATGCCCGTGCAGCGTTTTTCCCCTTGCCTTTCACAACACACAGGAGACATGACCATGCCGTTTTTCCGCTTCACCACCGTGCTTGCAGCCGCGCTTGCCGGTGGGCTGTTACTGGCCGCAGCGCAGGTCCGGGCCCAGGCTCCGGCCCCGCTGTCGGCACCAGCACCAGCACCAGTACCAGCACCGGCCAAGCCCTACCGCATAGGCGCGGCCGTCTATGGGCTCAAGGGCGAGTTCATGCAGATGTGGACCAAGGAGCTGAAGGCGCATCCGGCCGTGAAGGACGGCACGGTGCAGATCACCGTGTTCGACGGCAACTACGACGCGCTGACGCAGAGCAACCAGTTCGACACCATGATCACGCAGAAGTACGACGGCATCCTCTTCGTGCCCATCGACCTGAAGGCGGGCGCGGCGCCCGTGCAGAAGGCGGTGAAGGCCGGCATTCCCGTGGTGGGCTCCAACACGCGCGTGCAGGGCGATGTGCTGACCTCCTACGTGGGCAATGACGATGTGGTGGCCGGCCGCATGCAGGCCGAGGCGCTGATGAAGGCCATCGGCGGCAAGGGCAATATCGTCGTCATCGAGGGGCCCATAGGCCAGTCGGCACAGATCGAGCGGGCGCGCGGCAATGACGAGGTGCTGTCCCGCCACAAGAACGTGAAGGTACTGGCGCGCAAGACCGCCAACTGGTCGCGCGCCGAGTCCATGGGCCTGATGGAGAACTGGCTGACCGCATTCCCGGGCCAGATACAGGGCGTGATCGCCCAGAACGACGACGAGGCCCTGGGCGCGGTGCAGGCCATCAAGACCAAGGGCATCGATATCAAGACCATCCCGGTGGTGGGCGTGGACGGCGTGGCCGCCGCCATCACGGCCGTCAAGCGCGGCGAGATGACCACCAATTTCCAGGATGCCCAGGCCCAGGCGCAGGGCGCGCTGGATGTGCTGCTGCGCCAGCTTGTCGGCCCGTCCTACCGGCCGCGCTCGGTGGTATGGAGCGAGTATGCCCAGGCCATGCCCTGGGGCGATGGCACGGCCAAATCCTACGAGGTGCCGTGGACCGCCATCGTGCCCGCCAATGCCGACGCCTTCTTGCAGAAGGTGCGCAAATGAGCGCCGACAGCCTGGAGCGGGACTTCGACGGCCGCACGGCCCTGGTCACCGGCGGCGCGGGCGGCATCGGCCTGGCGATTGCTCGGCAGCTCGCCGAAGGCGGTGCGCGTGTCGTCCTGGTGGACCTGGAGCGGCAGGCACTGGACGTGGCCGCTGCCAGCCTGGCGGAGCCCCGGCACCACCTGGCGCTGGCGGTGGATGTGACCAGGCCCGAGGGCGTGGAGCAGGCGGTGGCCACGGTGCTGGAGGCCACGGGCCGCATCGACATCCTGGTCAACAGCGCCGGCGTGGCGCTGCTGGAGCCGGCAGGCGAAGTCAGCGAGGCGGCCTGGGAGCGCACGCTGGCCGTCAACCTCACGGCGCCGCTGCTGCTGGCCCAGGCGGTGGCACCGGCCATGCGCCGCCAGCGCCACGGCCGCATCATCAACCTGGCCTCGCAGGCCAGCGTGGTCGCGCTCCGGCGCCATGCCGCCTATTGCGCCAGCAAGGCGGGCCTGGTGGGACTGACGCGCGTGCTGGCGCTGGAATGGGCGTCCGACGGCATCACCGTCAACGCCATCTCGCCGACGGTGGTGGACACGCCGCTGGGCCGCAAGGCCTGGGCCGGGCAGGTGGGGGAGGCCATGCGGGCACTCATCCCCACGGGCCGCTTTGCGCAGCCCGAGGAGGTGGCGCGGCTGGCCGTGTTCCTGGCCGGTACGCACGCCGGCATGCTGACGGGCGAGAACATCGTCATCGACGGGGGCTACTCCATCCAGTGAGCGGCCTGCCGGCCCCACGCCTTTCTTCCATCAACGCGGGAGTCCTCCATGACGAATCTTCAAGCCGCATCTTCGCCGCCGCTCTTGGGGCGGCGCGCGCTGGACCTGCGCAGCCTGCGCGAGCGCTACGGCGTGGTCATCGCGCTGGTTGCACTGTGCGCGGCGCTGGCGTTGGCCAACCCCCATTTCATGACCTGGGGCAACTGGGCCGACATCCTGCGCCAGACCTCCATCAACGGCATCCTGGCCATCGGCATGACCTGCGTGGTGCTGACGGCGGGCATCGACCTGTCGGTGGGCGCCATCCTGGCGCTGGCCGGCATGGTCGGCGCCTGGCTGGCGGCCGATGGCCAGGGGCTGGCGGTGAGCGTGGGCGCCGGGCTGGGCGTGGGCATGCTGCTGGGCGGCGTCAACGGCCTGCTGGTGGCCTGGTTCGCGGTGCCGCCCTTCGTGGCCACGCTGGGCATGCTCAGTGCGGCGCGCGGCCTGACCTACATCTACAACGACGGCATGCCGGTGTCCGAGCTGCCCGACGGCTTTCTTGCCATCGGCGCCGGCCAGCTGGGCCCCGTGCCCATGCCCATCGTGATCTTTGCCGTTGCCGTCGCGGTGTTCGCCTTCGTGCTGCGCTACACCGTGTATGGCCGCTACATCTACGCCGTGGGCGGCAACCTGCGCAGCGCCAAGACCAGCGGCATCAACACCCGCGCCATCGTGCTGCTGGTCTATGTGGTCAGCGGCCTGCTCGCGGGGCTGGCCGGCATTTTGCTGGCGTCGCGCACCACGGCGGCGCTGCCGCAGGCCGGCGTGTCCTACGAGCTGGACGCCATTGCGGCCGTGGTGATCGGCGGCACCAGCCTGTCGGGCGGCACGGGCAGCCTGGGCGGCACGGTCGTCGGCGCCCTGCTCATCGGCGTGATCAACAACGGGCTGAACCTGCTGGGCGTGTCCTCGTACTACCAGCAGCTGATCAAGGGCGTGATCATCGTCGGCGCCGTGCTGCTCGACAGTTCGCGCCGCAGGGCATGAAGCGCTGCGCCCACGTCCTGTCCACCATCTGCAACCCGGGAGAGTTCCATGCAAAACACCCTGCCTGATGCCGCCGGTACGAACATGCTGGCCGTGGTCTGCCACGGCCCCAGGGATTACCGGCTCGAACGCGTCGCGCGTCCGCAGGCCGGGCCGCGCGAGCTGGTCATCCGCGTGGCTTCCTGCGGCATTTGCGCGGGCGACTGCAAATGCTGGGCTGGCGCGCCGCGCTTCTGGGGAGATCCGGAAAAAGGCCGCCCCGCCTATGTGCGCCCGCCTGTGATCGCGGGCCACGAGTTCTGGGGCCATGTGGTGGAAGTGGGCGAGGGTGCCCAGGAGCACCACGGCGTGCAGCTGGGTGACCGGGTGATCGCCGAGCAGATCGTGCCCTGCCACGCCTGCCGCTATTGCAGGACCGGCTTTCGCTGGATGTGCGAGGTGCACGACGTCTACGGCTTCCAGGGCCAGGTGGCCGATGGCGGCATGGCCGAGTACATGCGCCTGTCCGCCCGCGCCGTGGTGCACCGGATTCCCGAGAGCGTGGCCTTCGAGGATGCGGCCATCACCGAGCCGCTGTCCTGCGCCATCCATGCCGTCAACCGCGGCGACATCCAGCTCGATGATGTGGTGGTGATCGCCGGCGCGGGCACGCTGGGCCTGCTCATGGCCCAGGTGGCGCGCCTGAAGACGCCGCGCCGGCTGGTGGTCATGGACCTGTCGGACCAGCGCCTGGCGCTGGCGCGCCGCTGCGGCGCCGACGTGACCATCAACCCCGCGCGCGAGGACGCCCGCGCCATCGTGCACGCACTGACCGACGGCTATGGCTGCGATGTGTACATAGAGACCACGGGCGCGCCCTCGGGCGTGACGCAGGGGCTGGACCTGGTGCGCAAGCTTGGCCGCTTCGTGGAGTTCAGCGTCTTCGGGCGCGAGACCACGGTGGACTGGTCCATCATCGGCGAGGAAAAGGAGCTGGACCTGCGCGGCGCCCACCTCAGCGCCCATTGCTACCCCATCGCCATCGACCTGCTGGCGCGCGGCCTGGTCACCTCCGAGGGCATCGTCACCCACCGCTATGCGCTGTCGGACTGGGAGAGCGCCATCCGGGTGGCCGATTCCATGGACTCGGTCAAGGTCCTGCTGCTGCCCCACGCTGGCGAGGCCCGGTGAGCGGCGCTACACTGCGCGCCTTTCCCGGCACCCTTGGAGGCACCCTTGACTGAAAGCGACCTGACGCGACTGGCGACCCTGTACTACGTCGATGGATGCACGCAGGACCAACTGTCCAAGGAGTTCGGCATCTCGCGCGCCACCGTCGGGCGGCTGCTGCGCCGCGCGCAGGAAGAGGGCATCGTCGAGATCCGCGTGCGGCCGCATTCGCTGGTGTCCGCCGACCTGGAGCGGCAGCTGACCGAGCGCTTTCACATCAAGCGCGCACTGATCGCGGTGGACCACAAGGATGCCGACCGGCAGCGCGAACTGCTGGCAGGGCTGGTGGCCAGCGAGCTGGAGCGCATCCTGGTCGATGGCTCCATCGTGGCCGTGGGCATGGGGCGCAACGTGTCCTCGGTCTCCGAGCACGCCCTGTCCGCCACACGGCGGGAATGCCACTTCGTCAGCGCCATCGGCGGCTCCTACCGTGGCGGGGAGGCGATGAACGCCGACCACATCGCGCGCCGCCTGGCCGCGCGCTTTGGAGGCAAGTCCGAATCGCTCTATGCGCCGGCCCTGGTGGGCGATCCGCAACTGCGCAAGGCGCTGCTGGACAACGACACCGTCAGGCACACCCTGGACAAGGCGCGCCGCGCCGACATCGCCCTCATCGGCGTGGGCGATGTCAGCGTGGACAGCAACATGGCCCGCATGGGCTGGTTTTCCGCGCAGGAGATCTCGGACGCACGCCGCGCGGGCACGGTGGGCGACATGATGGGCTACGACTTCATCGACATCCACGGCCAGCCGGCCGCAACCCCCATGCAGGACCGCGTCATCGGCCTGAGCCGCGAGGACCTGCTGCGCATACCCAACGTCATCGCCGTGGCGGCCGAATCCAGCAAGGTCACAGCCATCCTGGGCGCCCTGCGCACCGGCGCCATCGACACCCTGGCCACCACCACCGCCAACGCGGCGGCCGTGCTGCAGCTGGACGATGTCATGGGGACGACGCGCTGACGCCGTGGGGGAGGCGCGGCTCTTGGGCGGCGCGCCTAGTTCGACGCGCGGCGGTAGAAGGCCAGCGAGCCTGCCAGCGCCAGCAGCATGCCGCCGCACAGGCGGTCCAGCCACATCACGGCCCGCCCGCGCAGCAGCCGCGCGGCGCGTGATCCGGCGAAGGCATAGGCCAGCATCACCAGGAAATCGATGAGCGCGAACACCAGCGCAATGGCGATGTACTGCGGCGCCTGGGCGGCCGCCGGGTCGATGAACTGGGGCAGCAGGGCCGAGCAGAACAGGTAGCCCTTGGGATTGGTCACGGCGACCAGGAACGATTTGAACAGCACGGTGCGGGCGCTGTAGCCGTCGGCGCCGGCCTCTGCCTTGCCGTCGCCCTGGGGGGCCGACAGCGATCCGCCCTGGCTGCGCAGCATGCGCAGGCCCAGCCAGGCCAGGTAGGCCGCTCCCGCCCACTTGACCACCGAGAACCAGAACTCCGAGGCCGCCAGCAGGGCGCCCAGGCCCAGCGCGACAGCACCGACCAGCACGAAGTCCGACAGCACGGCGCCCAGCATGCCGGGCAGGGCGCGGCGCACGCCGTGGCGCGAGCCATTGGCCAGGGCCAGCAGCACGGTGGGGCCGGGGGTGATGATCGCGATCAGCGCGACCAGGGAGAAGACGAGCAGGGTGGCGAGGGTCATGTCGGCGAAGGCTCATGCGGTTGGCAACAGCCTGCCACTGTGCCAGCTTTGCCTGCCTTGCGCAGCCCCTGCCGACCCGGGGCAGGGCAAACGGGGCGGGCAGGCGTCAGTCGCTGCCCACGCCGCCGGCGGCAAAGACCGGGCCGCGCGTGCCGGGCACCCAGCCCGGGTAGGTTTCCATCACCTCGGCGAACAGGGCCGAGTCGATCCAGCGCTGCAGCCAGGCCTGCAGCTGCGGCCAGGGCTGCTCGTTCCATTGCGACTCGTCGATGCGCGCGTACTGGCGCACGAAGGGGCGCAGGGCCATGTCGGCCAGGCTGGGGTTCTGGCCGAACAGGTAGCCGGTGGCCTCCAGCTGGTCGTCCAGCTCGGCCAGCCAGGTCAGGGCATCGGCCTGGGCGTGGTTGACCTCTTCGGCCGTGTAGCGCTCGGGGTACTTGCAGCGGTCCAGGGCGTGCTTGAAAAAGCCGTCGTTGCGCTCGATCAGCGCCAGCATGTCCTGCAGCGAACCGCTGGTCGGTGCCAGCCAGCCGTCCGGGTCATTGGCGCGCAGCGCGTGCAGCATGACATCCAGGCTCTGCTCGATCACGCGGCCGTCCTCCAGCACCAGCACGGGCACCGTGCCCTTGGGCGATGCGTCGAGCAGCGCCTGCGGCTTGTTGCGCAGGTTGATTTCGCGCAGCTCGCAGGCCAGGCCGGCATGGGCCAGCGCCAGGCGGGCGCGGATGGCGTAGGGGCAGCGGCGAAACGAGTAGAGAACCGGCAGGGTCTGGGTCATGGAGCGGGGACGGGGCTAGGGGCTAGGGAGCAAAAGCGGCAGATGATAGCGCCGGGGCCAAAGTCAGGCGGCCTGCGGGTCTTGCCGCGGGCGTCCGTGGCTATTGCAGCTGCGCCAGCAGCCATTGCCTGAAGGTCTTGAGCGCCGCGCTGGGTGCGCGCGAGCGCAGATGTGTCAGCCAGTAGGCGCCCGTGTCCACCTCCTGCTCGAAGGGGCGCACCAGCCGGCCCTGCTGCAGCAGGTGCTGGAACATGCGCGCCGGCAGCAGGGCCACGCCCGCGCCCTGGGCCGCCGCCTCGGCCAGCGTCAGCGAGGAGTCGAACATGGCCCCGCGCGCCAGCGGCGCGCTCTGGTCCAGCGTGGCAAACCAGCTCTCCCATTCCTGCAGGCGGTACGAGCGCAGCAGCGTCTGCCCGGCCAGGTCGGCCGGCTGGCGCAGGCGCTGGGCCAGGGCCGGGGTGCACATGGGCGTCAAGGGCGCGCGCAGCAGCATTTCGGCGTGCGTGCCCGGCCAGGCACCGTCGCCGAAGCGCACGGCTGCATCCAGACCTTCGCCGGCAAGGTCCACGCGGTTGTTGTGCGTGAGCAATCGCAGGTCGATGTAGGGGTGCTGCTGCTGGAACTGCTCCAGCCGCGGAATCAGCCAGCCGATGGCGAAGGTGCCGACCACGCCCACGGTGAGGACCTCGCGCGGGCGCGGCTCGGCCACCTGCTGCAGCGAATGCTCTATGCGCGCAAAGCTCTCGGCCACGGCAGGCCACAGCGCATGGCCCTCGTCGGTCAGCGCCAGGCCGCGCGGCAGGCGCCGGAACAGCGGCTTGCCCAGGCGCTCCTCCAGGTTGCGGATGTGCTGGCTGACGGCGGCCTGGGTGACATGCAGCTCCTGGGCTGCCCGCGTGAGATTGAGATGGCGCGCGGCCGCATCGAACATGCGCAGGGCATTGAGGGGCAGTTGCATGGTGGAGCCAATAGTTTTTCTAAGGGATGCTGCCAATTATTCACGCTGGTCGCAGATTGGGCGCGGCGCTATCGTTGCGGTTGTCGATCTGCAACTGAAAAGGAAAAACAATGCAAAGACGCGATTTTCTGATGACGGGCGGCGCGGCCGCCTGGATGGCGGCCGGGCTGGCCGGCTGCGCCCTGCCATCAAAAAAACAGGGGGCTGCCGACCAGGCCTTCAGGACCGAACTGGCACGCATCGAGAAAAGTGTGGGCGGCCGGCTCGGCGTGGCCGTGCTGGAGGTGGAGTCGGGCGCCAGCGTGGACCACCGCGGCGACGAGCGCTTTGTCATGTGCAGCACCTTCAAGCTGCTGCTGGCCGCCCAGGTGCTGGACCGCGTGCAGCAGGGCGATGAGCGCCTGTCGCGCCGCGTGCACTACGCCAGCTCCCGGCTGGTCCCCTACTCGCCGGCCAGCGGCCCGCGTGCCGGTGATGGTGGCGGCATGACCATTTCCGAGCTGTGCGAGGCCGCCGTGGTGCTCAGCGACAACACGGCCGCCAACCTGCTGCTGGACGCCAGCGGCGGCCCGCAGGCGCTGACGCAGTGGCTGCGCGCCAGCGGCGACGAGACCACGCGCCTGGACCGCATGGAGCCCGAGCTCAACGAAGGCCTGCCCGGTGACGAGCGCGACACCACCACGCCCCTGGCCATGGTGCAAAGCATGCAGCGCCTGCTGCTGGGATCGGTGCTGGACGGCCATGGCCGCGCGCTGCTGCAGCAGTGGCTGGTGGCCAGCCGCACGGGCGACAAGCGCCTGCGCGCGGGTATGCCGGCCGGCTGGCGTGTGGGTGGAAAGACGGGCACCGGCGATCGCGGCACGGCCAACGATGCCGTCATCGCCTGGCCCACGCCGCAAAGCGCACCGCTGCTGGTGACCGGCTACCTCACCGAATGCCCGGCCGATGCGCCGCAGCGCGATGCGGCGCTGGCAGCGGCCGGCAAGGCGGCCGCACGCTGGCAGGCAGCAGTGCAAGGCTAAGTTGCGCCACCATGTCGCTTGATTTGGGCGATTTCAGAAAATTGGCGCGGCCTGAAGACGAGAGACACCGAGGAAGGGCCTGGGCCGGCCGCGCTGCCCCCGCACCGAGGGTGTCGCCGGCCGCCCGTATGCCCCCCTCGTGAGGGGGAAGGCGCACAGCGCCTCAGGGGGTTACAACTTCTTGACCAGGACCTGACTTTTGCGGTCCCAGTTGTACTTGGCCTTGCGCGCCTCGGGCAGCCAGTCGGGGTCCACGGGCTGGAAGCCGCGCTTGATGAACCAGTGCATGGTGCGCGTGGTCAGCACGAACAGGCTGTCCAGGCCCTGGGCCTTGGCGCGCTGCTCTATGCGCTTGAGCAGCTTCTCGCCATCGCCCGTGCCCTGGCTCTTGGGCGAGACGGTGACGGCCGCCATCTCGGCCGTCCTGGCGCTGGGATAGGGGTAGAGCGCGGCGCAGCCGAAGATCACGCCATCGTGTTCGATGATGGTGTAGTGGGCGATGTCGCGCTCGATCTCGGTGCGGCTGCGCTTGACCAGGGTGCCGTCCTTCTCGAAGGGCTCGATCAGCTGGATGATGCCGGCCACGTCGTCGGGCGTGGCCTCGCGCAGCTCCTCCAGCTTCTCGTCGATCACCATGGTGCCGATGCCGTCGTGCACATAGATCTCCAGCAGCAGGGCGCCGTCGATCGCAAAGGGCAGGATGTGGCTGCGCTCCACGCCGTGCTCGCAGGCATGCACGCAGTGCTGCAGGTAAAAGCCCGTGTCCGTGGGCTGCTCGGGCGTGGGCAGCTCGGCCAGCATGCGGCGGGCCGTGGCCAGCGGCAGCTCGGTGTCGATGGGGTTGGTCTCGTCGGCCGGGCCCGTGGGGTCCATGCGGATGCCCGGCACCTCGGTCATGAAGATCAGCTTGTCGGCCTTCAGCTCGATGGCCACGCGCGTGGCCACCTCTTCCATGCTCAGGTTGAAGGCCTCGCCGGTGGGCGAGAAGCCGAAGGGCGACATCAGCACCATGGCATCCATGTCCAGGGCGCTGCGGATGCCGCTGACATCGACCTTGCGCACCAGGCCCGAATGCTTGAAATCCACGCCGTCCACGATGCCCACGGGCCGCGCCGTGAGGAAGTTGCCCGAGATCACCCGCACCCGCGCGCCGGCCATGGGCGTGTTGGGCAGGCCCTGGCTGAAGGCGGCCTCGATCTCGTAGCGCAGCTGGCCGGCGGCTTCCTGGGCGCAGTCCAGCGCCACGGAGTCGGTGATGCGCACGCCGCGCGAGTACTGGGCCTCGTGGCCCTTGGCGGCAAGCTGTTCGTTGACCTGGGGACGGAAGCCATGGACCAGCACGATCTTCACGCCCATGGCCTGGATCATGGCCAGGTCCTGGACGATGGAGCCGAGCTTGCCCGATGCGATGGCCTCGCCCGTCAGTCCCACCACAAAGGTCTGGTGTCGGAACTTGTGGATATAGGGAGCCACGGACCGGAACCAGGGGACGAAGGTGAAGTTGAAGACGGTGGACATGGTGGTCAGTCGGGGCATCGGGCCGATGCCGGGCAGAAAAAAAAGGCCTGCGTACAGGTCCGCCAGGACCTGCTCGCGCAGGCAGGCGCCAGTGTAGCGGCATGGCGCGGCACCTGCGCACAGAAATGGGATGGAACGCCAGGCAAATCGGCCCTGCTGCACAGTGCCGGGGGCACAAGGCACAGGACCTTGTCCGACGGGAGCGCGCCTGCAAGCCCGTGTAAGCTTCGCCACCATCGGTGAACCACGCAAGGCGCCCCCATTCATGCCATTGAGCGCTCCCACGTTTTTTCCGTTGCTTGCACGGCCCGCGCGCCTTGTGCCGTGGCTGGCGGCGCTGGGCATGGCCGCAGGGGCGGCCCAGGCTGCAGGTGAGGCTCCGGCCTCCCAGGCTGCCGCCGCGATGAGCTTCGTGCAGGCCCGCCAGGCGCTGCTGCAGGGCTCCGACCAGCTGGCCGCCTCGGCCAATGCCGTGGAAAGCGCGCGCCTCAGACGCCAGGGTACGCAGGGGCTGGGCGGGCCTTCCGTGGCCATCACGGGCCTGGGCTACCGCTACTCGGCCAATGCCGACATCGATCTCGATCCTGCGCGGCGCACCCTGGACGGCGTCCTCGGCCAGCTGCCGCCCTCGGTGGGGCCGGCCATTCCCTCGCTGCCGCAACTGCCCACCTCCTATGCCTTGCAGCGCAAGAGCACGAATGCCTCGGCCAGCCTGTCCCTGGTCTGGCCGCTGTACCTGGGCGGCCTGTCCGATGCGGTGCGCAGCGGCCTGGACGCTGCCACCGACGAAGCCCTGGCCGATGCCGCCAGCAGCAGCCACGCCCTGCATTCGCTGCTGGTGCAGCGCTACTTCGGGGCCCAGCTGGCCGAGCGGGCCGCACGGCTGCGCGAGCGTGCGCTTGAAGGCGTGCGCGTGCATGACACGGCGGCGCAAAGCATGCTCAAGGAGGGCGTGATCTCCCGGCTGGAGCGCCTGCAGGCCCGGGCCGCGCTGGCCGACGCCGAGCAGCAGGCACGCAAATCGCGCGACGACGCAGACCTGGCCGCAGCGGCGCTGGCGCGCACGGTCAAGGCGCAGCGGCAGGTGCTGCCCAGCACGCCGCTGTTCGTCAGCAGCCGGCCCTTGCCGCCGCTGGACGGCTTCGTCGCCGCGGCCCAGTCGCACCATCCGGGTCTGGACAAGGTCCAGGCCAAGAAGCGCCAGGCCGAGTCCCTGCACGATGCCCAGGAGGCGCTGCGCCGGCCGCAGCTGCTGGCCTTCGGTTCGCGCGAGGTCAACACCAGCGGCAAGCCCAACTGGGTGGCAGGCGTGGCCGTGCGCTGGACGCTGTGGGACAGCATCGACCGCGATGCGCTGGCCGCCTCCTCGCAGCGCAAGATCGAGCAGGCCGAGCTGACCCAAGCCCAGGCGCTCAGCGACATCGCGCTGCTGGTCGAGAAGAACTGGCTGGGCGTGGAGCAGGCACGCCGCCAGTACCAGGCCCAGCAGGCCCAGGAGGATCTTGCGCGCGAGCTGCTGCGGCTGCGCGAGGCCGGCCTGCGGGAAGGCACCAGCACCACGCTGGACCTGATCGATGCCAGCCTCAATCTCGCCAAGGTCCAGACCCAGCGTGCCGAACTGGCCAACCAGTATGTGCAGGCCCTGGCCGCACTGCTGGAGAGCACGGGCCAGAGCGAGGAATTCGACCGATTCATGGCCCAGGCCGACATACAGATCCCACCCGACGCACCATGAGCACAGCCACGCCCGACCATCCCCGCAGCGCCCCCGAAGTACCCGGCCCCGCGCCCGTGCCGCCGGGGCGCAGGCGCCCCTGGCTGGCCCTGGCCATCGTGCTGGCCGTGCTGCTGCTCGTGGCCTGGGGCTTTTGGCGTGCGGCGCAGCCCGCCCCCCTGTATTTCCAGGGCCAGATGGAGGCACGCGAGACCGACATCGCGCCCAAGGTTACGGCGCGCATCGCCAAGGTGCGGGTCACCGAAGGCCAGAAGATCCAGCCCGGCGATCTGCTGGTGGAGATGGACAGCCCCGAGGTGCGCGCCAAGCTGGCCCAGGCCGAGGCCGCGCGCGATGCCGCCCAGGCCCAGGCCGACAAGGCGCAGGCCGGCGCCCGCCCGCAGGAAGTGCAGATGGCGCGCCTGAACTGGCAGCGCGCCCAGACGGCCGCCGACCTGGCCCAGACCTCGCTGCGCCGCGTGCAAAGCCTGTTCGACCAGGGACTGGTTGCGGCCCAGAAGCGCGATGAAGCCGATGCCAACTGGCGCGCCTCGCGCGACCAGGCGCTGGCTGCGCGTGCGCAGTATGAAATGGCGGCATCGGGCGCGCGCCAGGAGGATCGCAGCGCTGCCCAGGCCCAGGCACGCCAGGTGCAGGGCGTGGTCGCCGAGGTGGAGGCCGCGCGTGCCGAGACCGAGCTGCGCAGCCCCGTGGGCGGCGAGGTGGTCCAGGTGCTGGCCCGCCAGGGCGAGCTGTCCCCGCAGGGTGTGGCCGTGGTCACCGTGGTGGACCTGGCCGACCAGTGGGTGGTGCTCAATGTGCGCGAGGACCAGCTTGCACGCTTTGCCCAGGGCAGCCGCTTCACCGGCCGCCTTCCGGGCCTGGACAACCGCGAGGCCGGCTTCGAGGTCTACTACCTGGGTGTGCTGCCCGACTTCGCCACCTGGCGCGCCACGCGCGCCGGCCAGGGCTTCGATGCGCGCACCTTCGAGGTCCGCGCGCGGCCGCAGCAGCCCATTGCAGGCGCGCGGCCCGGCATGAGCGTGGTCGTGGAAGGCGGCCGTTGAGCGGCCGGCGGCAGTGAGCGCGAACCCGCCCACGGCCTTTGCCGCCAGCCTGCGGCGCGAATGGCGTCTGCTGCGCGGGCGGCCCTGGGACCTGGCCATGGTCAGCTGGGTGCCGCTGCTGGCGCTGCTGCTCATGGTCTGGATCTTCTCGGCAGGACTGGTCCAGCGCCTGCCCGTCGCCGTCTGGGACCAGGACCACAGCGCCCTGTCGCGCCAGCTGGTGCGCATGCTGGACGCCACGCCGGGCCTGGCCGTGCAGTCGCAGGCGCTCAATGCCTCGGAGGCGCAATGGGCGCTGCAGTCCATGAATGCCTACGCCGTGGTGCAGATCCCGCCCGGCTTTGCGCGCGACATCAAGCGGGGCCAGGGGGCCGACGTGGTGCTCATGCACAACGCCCAGCTGGCCACGCATTCCAGCCTGATCCAGCGCGACCTGCGCCAGGTGGTGGGAACGCTGTCGGCCGGCGTGGAAATGCAGGCCCGTGCCAAGCGCGGCGACCCGGCCCAGGCGCTGCGCGTGCGCATGGAGCCCATACGCACCAATCTGGTGTCGCTGTTCAACATCTCCACCAATTACGAGCAGTTCCTGGCGGCGGCGCTGATTCCCGCGCTGCTGCACATCCTGGGCATGACGGCCGGCGCCTGGTCCGTGGGGCGCGAGCTGCGCGACCGCACGCTGGGCCAGTGGATGGCCGAGGCTGCGGGCCCGCGAAAGCCCGGCTGGAGCGCCATTGCGGGCGCCTTGGCGGGCAAGCTGGCACTGTCCTGGGCCAGCCTGGGCCTGGGCGGTACGCTGGCCATGCTGTGGCTCACGGCCGGACGGGGCTGGCATCCGGGGCAGGGCGCTGCCAGCCTGGCCTGGGTGGCGCTGGCCCTGCTGCTGCTGATCGCCGTGAGCCTGGCGGCCGGGGCGCTGCTGGCGGCGCTCACGCTGTCGCTGCGCACGGCGCTGTCGGGCGCAGGCCTGCTGTCGGCGCCGGCCTTTGCGTTCAGCGGCGTGGGTTTTCCGCTGCTGGCCATGCCGGATTCGGCACGTGCCTGGGCCCTGTCCATGCCCTATACCCACTATGCGCGGCTGCAGATAGAGCAGTTGCAGATGGGCGCACCCATCGTGCAAAGCCTGCCCGTGGTGGCCGGGCTGCTGCTGGCGGCGCTGGTGCTGCTGCTGTTGGCGACGGCAGGCCTGGCGCGCGGCCTTTCCCGCCCCGACAAATGGGGAGGGCGTTGAGATGGCCAGGGGCTTTGCGCGCGACTTCATCAGTGCCCTGCGTGCCGTGTTCGGCGACGTGGGCGTGCTCATGCTGCTGGTGGGCGCGCCCGTGCTCTACGGCTTCTTCTATCCCTGGTTCTACGGGCAGGAGGTCGTGCAGCGCGTGCCCGTGGCCGTGGTACAGCACGACGGCAGCGGCCTGGCACGCCAGATGCTGCGCTTTGCCCAGGCCAGCCCGCGCATCGAGGTGGCCCTGGTCACGGGCGACGAAGCCCAGGCGCAGCAGGCCCTGCTGGATGGCCGCGTCATGGGCTACGCGCTGCTGCCGCGCGACCTCAAGCGCCGCGTGGTGCGCAGCGAAGAGGCCGTGGTCCCCGTCTATGCCAACGGCGCCTATCCGCTGGCCGCCAAGCAGGTGCAGTACGGCTTTGCCGAGGCCTTCGGCACGGTCTCGGCAGGCGTGGAGCTGCGGCGCCTGACGGCCGGCGGACAGAGCGCACTGCAGGCCCAGGCCAGCCGCTCGCCCGTCAACCTGCAGATGCAGGCCCTGTTCAATCCGACGGAAGGCTACGGCAGCTTCGTCGTCGCCGCCGTGGCCATCATCATCCTGCAGCAGACACTGCTCATGGGCGGCGCGCTGCTGGTGGGAACCTGGCGCGAGCAGGGATTGGACAGGGCGCCGGCACGCACCTGGCTGGCGCGGCTGCTGGCGCTGTGCACGCTGGGCTGGCTCTCGGGCCTGTACTACTTCGGCTGGATCTTCGTCTGGCACGACTATCCGCGCGGCGGCAATCCCTGGGGCGCGCTGGCACTGCTGGCCGTCTTCGTCCCGGCCGTGGCGGGAGCGGCGGCGCTGCTGGGCTGGTGGCTGGCCAACCGCGAGCGCGCCATGCAGGTGGTGCTGTTCACCTCCATCCCGCTGGCCTTCGTCGGCGGCTTCAGCTGGCCGGCCGAGGCCCTGCCGCAGCTGCTGCAGGCGTTGCGCTGGCTGTCGCCCAGCACGGCCGCCATCCAGGCCTCGCTGCGCCTGAACCAGGCCGGCGCCCCGCTGGATGCGGCGCTATGGCATCTGTCCGTGCTGCTGGCCCTGGCGCTGCTGGGCTGGGTGGCCGTGCTCTGGCTGGGCAGCCGCCGTGCGGGCCCTGCCGATTGACCGGTCGGGCTTCAGGCCGGTGCGCCCGTCCCGCGCGAGCGCAGGCCCTGCACCGCCAGCATGACCAGTACCACGCCCACGATGGGCAGCATCCAGGTGTTGATGCCGTCCCAGCCGGCCGTGTGCAGCAGCTGGCCTGAGCCGAACGAGGCCACGGCCACGGTGCCGAAGACCAGGAAGTCATTGAGGGCCTGCACCTTGGCGCGCTCGGCAGGGCGGTAGCACTCGGTCACCATGGCCGTGGCGCCGATGAAGCCGAAGTTCCAGCCCACGCCCAGCAGCACCAGGGAGCCCCAGAAGTGCAGCAGCTCCAGCCCCATCAACGCCATCAGGGCCGAGGCGGCGATCATCACCAGCCCCAGCGCCGTGATGCGGCGCTTGCCAAAGCGCGCGATCAGCCGGCCCGTGAAGAAACTGGGCGCGAACATGGCCAGCACATGCCACTGGATGCCCAGCGCCGCCTCGCCCACCGTGTGGCCGCAGCCCACCATGGCCATGGGCGCGGCCGTCATCAGAAAGGCCATCAGCCCGTAGCTGACCACGCCTGCCGAGGCGGCCACGATGAACTGTGGCGTGCGCGCAATCTCGGCCAGCGGCCGGGCCTCGCCCGCCGCGGCGCGGGCCTGGGGCGGCGGCAGCTTCAGGCCCAGCAGCAGCGGCAGGGCCAGCAGGGCGAGCACGGCCTGGCTGTAGAAGCTGCCTGCGAACGGCGTCATGGGCAGTGCGTCGCGCGTCCAGATCACCACCTGCGGGCCGATGATGGCCGCGATCAGCCCGCCGATCATCACGCGCGAGATGGCGCGCGCCTGCTCGGCGGGGTCGGTCATGGCGTCGGTGGCGGCAAAGCGGTAGCTCTGCACGCAGGCCGCGTAAAAGCCCGCCAGCGCCGTGCCTATGCAGAAGGTCACGAAATCGGAGTGCGCAATGCCCTGGGCCGCGATCACGCCCGAGACCACGCCCAGGATGGCGCCCAGCACATAGGCCGTGCGCCGCCCCATGCGCTGCATCAGCCAGGCCGCAGGCAGCGTGGACAGCGCCAGGCCCAGCTGGTAGATGCTGACCGGCAGCGTGGTGGCCGTGGGATTGGTGGACAGCTGCTGCCCGACCAGGCCGCCCAGCGAAATGATGATGGGCGGCGACGCGCCCCCCAGCGATTGCGCGGCCACGAGCAGGCCGAGGTTGCGGCGCTGCAGCGCTGGAGTGTGTTGTTCTGGTGTCATGGCTTGTGCGGCGGAAAGACCGCATCTTCACCGAAAAGCATGAGGGCTGGGTTAAGCGTTGTTCCGCGTGCCTGCCCTGTCCAGGCGCTGCTGGAGCAGGGATTTGCTGTACGCCTCCTGGAAGATCTGGTGGATCAGCTCCCTGAACCATTTGTGCCCCGCGTCATGGTCGTTGCGCGGATGCCAGACGGCGTCGATGGACAGGGCCAGCTCGGGCAGGGGCATGGGGCGCGCCACGCAGTTGGAGCCGGACAGCACGCTGTGCATCCAGTGCGCGGGCATGGCGGCCACCAGGTCGGTGGATTCGATGACGGGCACCATGCCCAGCCAGGTGGGCACCTGGAACATCACGCGCCGCGCCAGCCCGCGCTCGGCCAGGAGTTCGTCCACGATGCTGCTGCCCACGCCCGTGACCTTCAGGTGGCCCTGCTCCAGGTATTTCTCCAGTGTGAGCGGGGCGGCGGCGGCCGGGTGGTCCTTGCGCATCAGCACCATCCACTGGTCGTCCAGCAGGCGCCGTGACGCCGACAGCACCGAGCGCCCGCGCGAGACGGAAAGGCGGATTTCCACGCCTTCGTACTCGACGCGGTCCGAGGGCTGGCGGCCGTCGAAGGACTGCACCGACAGGCTGATGCCGGGCGCCACCGCACGCAGATGGATGCACAGCTGCGGGAGCAGCAGCACGCCCACGTAGTCGGACAGGCGCAGGTGGAAATTGCGCCGCGCCGTGGCCGGATCGAAGCCCTTGCTGACCTCGATGGCGCTTTCGATCTCGCTGAAGGCCTTGCGGAAGCTGCGCGCCAGGCGCACGGCCTCGGGCGTGGGCGCCATGCCTTCGGCCGTGCGCAGCAGCAGCGGGTCGTTGAACTGGGTGCGCAGCCGGCGCAGCGCGTGGCTGACGGCCGAGGAGGTGATGCCCAGCCGCGCGGCGGCCTTGCCCACGCTGCGCTCTTCCACCAGGGCCTCGAAGATCACCAGCAGGTTGAGGTCGATGCTGCGCAGGTTGACCGGAGCCCGGGGCGCGCCGTCTGCATGTTGAATGCTGTTCATTTTGATGATGACAAAGATGAGCTTGACTGAATTTTATGTGCGTCACGACAATGCACCAGCTTTGAAATGAATGCCCATGAATTCACCCAGTTTCAACCGTTGCGCCGGTGATCACCATGCAGTCGAAAATCCAGCGGAACAATATCTGTTTCCGAAAAATTCCTGCGATACCCATTTTCATGTATTTGGTCATTCCGATGAATTTCCATTGATTGCCGAACGTGCCTATACCCCGGCAATCGCCTCCATGGCGGATTACTGGAAAACATTCTGTCCCTTGGGCGTGGAAAAATGCGTTCTGGTCCAGCCGAGCGTGTATGGCCGCGACCATGGCCTGCTCAGGAAGACGCTGCGCCAGGCCGATGCGGGGCGCATGCGCGGCGTGGCGGTCATCCATGAGGACACGCCGGATGCCGAGATCGAGGAACTGCACGCCCTGGGTGTGCGCGGCGCACGGTGCAATGCGCTGTTTCCCGGCGGAGTCTCCGTCTCCAGCCTGCAGGCCGTGGCCGACCGTATCCGGGGCCTGGGCTGGCACATGCAGCTGCTGGTGAATGTGGATGACGACCCGGACCTGGTGCCGCGCGTGGCCGATATGGGCGTGGCCGTGGTGGTGGATCACTTCGGCCACCCGTCGCGCCAGCTGGGCGCCGGCGGGCCGGGCAGCCGCAACCTGCAGGCGCTGATGAAGGAAGGGCGGGCCTGGGTGAAGTTCTCGGGCGCCTACCGGATATCGGAGACGGCATCGGCCGTGGACCCTGCCGTCGTCCCCATCGCACATGCCCTGGTACAGGCCAATCCGCATCGGATTGTGTGGGGGTCGGATTGGCCGCACCCCGGAATCAACGCCCATTCCCATTCAGGGATTGAACTGGCGCAGGCATTGATGGAATGGGTTCCGGAAGAATACAGGCAAGCGGTATTGGTCGAGAATCCCGCCGTCCTGTATTGGGGTCATTGATTTTCAAATAGCAGGAGACAGAGAAAATGAATCGAATCACATCGGGCCGCAGAGGCTTTATCCGCACGGCGGCATCTTTCGCGGCGCTGGCTGCGGCATCGGCTGCATCGGCAGTGCAGGCGCGCGCATTTCCGGCCAAGCCGCTCACGCTGGTCGTGCCCTTTGCGCCGGGCGGCAATGTGGACATCGTGGCCCGCACGCTGGGCATTCCGCTGGCCCGGCATGCGGGGCAGTCCGTGATCGTGGACAACCGTGCGGGCGGCGGTGGTGCCGTGGGTTCGGGCTGGGTGGCGCGTGCCGAGCCGGACGGGCATACGCTGCTGGTGGCCACGCCGGGCCAGTTGGGCACCTTGCCCGAGATGATCAAGCTACCCTACCGTGCCGACAGCTTTGCGCCCATTGCCGTGGTCAGCCGCACGCCCGTGGTCGTGGTGGTGCGCGCCAACGACGCGCGCTTCAAGACCGCTGCCGATTTCATCAAGGCGATGAAGGCCAGGGATGGCAGCGTGACCGTGGGCCATGCCGGCCCGGGCTCGCCCAATCACCTGGCCGTGCTGCAGCTGGAAGATGCCGTGAAGGTGCGCGTCAATCCCGTGCCCTACAAGGGATCGGGGCCGGCCCTGGTCGATCTGATCGGCGGGCAGATCGACGCCGTGGTGGACCAGATCACCAGCTCCACGCCGCATATCAAGAGCGGCGCCCTGCGCGCGCTGTTCGTGCTGGGGCCGCGCGCCGGGGGCGGGCTGGCCGATGTGCCCGACCTGGCCCAGCTGGGCCTGCCGGTATTCGATGCCACCACCTTCGTGGGCGTGTTCGCGCCCAAGGGTGCGCCCACGGCCAGCGTGGACAGCCTGTATGGCTGGATCTCCCAGTCTGTGGCCGACCCGGAGTTCAGCCGCCTGATCCGCGAGCTGGGCAGCGAGCCCTTCCCGGCCAGCGCGGCCGTGCTGCAGCGCCTGGTCAGCGAAGAAGCCGCGCTGGCGGCGCGGCTGACCCGGCAGGGGCGCCTGCGCGCGGAGTAGCCGCCGCGCGCACTTTCCCTTTCCTCTAGTACCCGGCCGCCAGCCCGTCGCGGCGCGGGTCGCTGGCGATCTGGTAGCCCTCCACGGCGGGATCGCCCATGCGCCAGATGAACTGGCCGGCGCCGAAGTCCTGGTAGGGGTCGTGGATGACCTCCACCTGGTGGCCCAGCGCCTGCAGGCCGGCGATGGTGGCCGGGTCCATGCCGCCTTCCACGTTGATGGCCAGGCCTTCGTTGACGCGCCAGCGCGGCGCATCGCAGGCCGCCTGGGGCGACTGGCGGTAGTCCAGCATGCGCACCACAGTCTGCATGTGGCCCTGGGGCTGCATGTTGCCGCCCATGACGCCGAAGCTCATCACGGGCTGGCCGTCGCGGGTCAGGAAGGCCGGAATGATGGTGTGGAAGGGGCGCTTGCCCGGGCCCACCAGGTTGGCGCGGTTGGGGTGCCGGGGGTCGGTGCCGAAGCCGTGGCCGCGGTTTTGCAGGCTGATGCCGAAGCTCGGCTCCACCACGCCCGAGCCAAAGCCCGAGAAGTTGCTCTGGATGAAGCTGACCATCATGCCGCGCTCGTCGGCCGCCGTCAGGTAGATGGTGCCGCCGCGCACGGGGTTGCCGGCCTTGAAGTCCTGCGCACGGCGCGGATCGATCAGCCTGGCGCGCGATGCCAGGTAGGCGTCGTCCAGCATCTGTGCGGGCGTCACTTCCATGTCCGCATCGGCCACGTAGCGGTAGATGTCGGCAAAGGCCAGCTTCATGGCCTCGATCTGCAGGTGCTGGGAGGCCACGCCATCCACGGGCAGGCTGGCCAGGTCGAAGTTGGACAGAATGCCCAGCGCGATCTGCGCGGCAATGCCTTGCCCGCCCGGCGGGATCTCGTGCAGCGTGTGGCCGCGGTAGTCCTTGGCCAGCGGCTGCACCCATTGCACCTCGTGCGCGGCCATGTCGGCCATGCCCAGGCAGCCGCCGTGCTGCTGCACGAACGAGGTCACGGCCCGGGCAAGCTCGCCTTCATAGAAGGCCTTGCCGCGCGTGGCACCGATGGCGCGCAGGGCGCGCGCTGCGGCGGGAAAGCGGAACAGCTCGCCCACTTCCGGCGCGCGGCCCCGGGGCAGGAAGCTTTCCCTGAACCCCGGCTGCGATTGCAGCTCGGGCGCGCCTGCGGCCCATTTCTGCTGGACCACGGGCGGCACCAGGTAGCCGCGCTCGGCGATCTCGGCGGCCGGCTCCATCAGCGCGTCAAAGGGCAGCTTGCCGAAGCGCTCGTGCAGGGCCACCCAGGCGCTGACGGCGCCCGGCACGGTGATGGAGTCCACGCCCCGGCGCGGCGGCTTGTCCTGGCGGCCGTAGCGCTGGTGGAAGTACTCGGGCGTCCAGCCCTGCGGTGCGCGGCCGCTGGCGTTGAGGCCATGCAGCTCCTTGCCATCCCAGAGGATGCAGAAGGCGTCCGAGCCCAGGCCGTTGCTCACTGGCTCGACGATGGTCATGGCAGCCGCCGCCGCAATGGCCGCGTCCACCGCGTTGCCGCCTGCCCACAGCATGCGCAGGCCGGCCTGCGCCGCCAGCGGGTGGGAGGTGGACACGGCATTGCGCGCGAACACGGGCACCCGCCTGGAGTCGTAGGGGTTGCCGGGAGTGAAGGGAGAGGAAGAGGCGTGCATGAATGAACCTGCCTCAGTCGGCGGTGATGCCCATGGTCTTCACGTCGCGGCTCCAGCGCGTCAGCTCGCGGTCGATCTGCTGCCTGAAGGACTTGGGGTCGCTGGTCTCGGGGTCCAGGCCCTGGGCCTCGAACTGGGCCTGCACTTCGGGGCGCTCCATGATCTTGCGCACTTCCTGGGCCAGCCGCTCGACGATGGCCGGGTCCGTGCCGCCCGTGGTGAACAGGCCGTACCAGGACGTGAAGGCATAGCCGGGCAGGCCGGCCTCGGCGACGGTGGGCACGTTGGGCAGGTTCTTGACGCGCTGTTTCGTGGTCACGGCCAGGATGCGGGTCTGGCCGGTCTTGGCCGAGGTGATGGCGGGCGGAATGCCCGAGAAAATGGCCTGCACCTGGCCACCCGACACATCGGTGATGGCCGGGCCGTTGCCGCGGTAGGGCACGTGCACCAGGTTCACGCCGGCCTGCTGGGCAAACAGTGCGCCGGCCAGGTGCAGCGTGGAGCCGCTGCCCGACGATGCGTAGTTGATGGTGCCCGGCGCCTTGCGCGCGGCATCGATCATTTCCTGCACCGTCTTGTAGGGCAGGGCGGCGTTCACCAGCAGCGCGTTGCCGGACTCGGCCACCAGGGTGATGGGCTCCAGGTCCTTGCGCGGGTCGAACGACAGCTTCTTGGCCAGCACGGGCGCCACGGTGTTGCTGCCGATGGAGCCCAGCAGCAGCGTGTAGCCGTTCTTGGGCGCCTTGGCCACCACCTCGCTGGCGATCAGGCCGCCCGCGCCGCCGCGGTTCTCCACCACCACGCTCTGGCCCAGGCGCTGCTGCAGCTCCTTGGCCAGGATGCGGGCCACGATGTCGTTGGCGCCGCCGGCGGCAAAGCCCACCATGATCTTCAGCGGCTGCGAGGGCCAGGCATCGGCGGCGGGCGCGGCCCAGCCGGGCGTGGCGCAGGTCAACAGGGCGGCGCAGCAGACGAGCAGGCGGCGGGACACGGGTGCGGGCATGGATATCTCCAGAAATCCGGGAAGTGGGAGGGTGCGATCAGGAGGATCGGCTATCGGTTGCCAGCGATTTTGATGATAGAAACTGTTTGGTGAAAGCTGGAATTTCTTACGAATCTTGAAAGCAAAACTTTTATGCCAAGCCTGCGCATTCTTCGCACTTTTCTGGCCGTGGCGGCCGAGGGCTCCTTCACCGCCGCCGGACAGCGCGTGGCGCTGACCCAGGTGGCCGTGGGGCTGCAGATGCGCACGCTGGAAAACGACCTCAAGCGCAAGCTGTTCGCGCGCCAGGGCAAGCTGGTCACGCTCAACGAGCAGGGGAGGGCGCTGGTGCCCATTGCCACCCAGCTGGTGGCGCTGTACGAGCAGGCCAAGCACGGCACGCGGGCCGATGCACCGCTGGCCGGCACCGTGCAGTTCGGCTCCATCGTCTCGGCGCTGAGCCAGCTGGTGCGCGCCACGCTGGAGCTCAAGCGCCACCATCCGGCGGTGGACCTGCATGTGGTCTCGGGCAAGTCCAACCGGCTGATCGCCCAGGTGGAGAACCATGAGCTGGACGCGGCCGTGGTGGTCTGCAACCCGGCCATCAAGCGCCCCTCGCTGGTGTGGACGCCGCTGTATGCCGAGCCCATGGTGCTGCTGGCGCCGCGCGCCGCCCGGCCCGCGGCGCCCGCCGACATGGTGGAGCGCTATCCCTTCATCCGCTTCGACCGTACCGAGCACACGGGCGAGCTGGTGGAGCGCACGCTGCGCCGCCTGCGCGCCAAGCCCCAGGAGTTCCTGGAGCTCAACTCCATCGAGACCATCGTGGAGCTGGTGCGCGACGGCATGGGCGTGGCCATGCTGCCCAATCTGGCGCGGCATGGCTGGGAGGGCGACCCGCGCCTGCGCGTGCTGCCCGTTGCCCAGACCGCCGAGAGCCGGCAGATCGCCCTGGTGCAGCTGCGCACGGCGGCGCGTGCCGAGATCATCACCGCCGTGGGCCAGCAGTTCGTGGCGGCGCTGGCGGTGCCGGCCTGAGCGCGGCGCTGTAGGTGTCGCGCCGATCCGCGTGTCTTAAGTTGCGTATTGCGCGAGCCCATGGCCCATGGACCAGTTCTCCTTGTCCACCTCGACCAGGTTGACGAACACGTCCTCGGGCCGCAGGCCGGGGCTTTCGACCAGCAGCTCGGCGATGCGGCTGAACAGCGCCTTCTTCTGCTCCAGGCTGCGGGTGTTGCTGACCGTGAGCTGCACCAGCACCAGATCGTCGCTGCGCGCCACGCCCAGGTAGGAGGCGCCGTAGCGGAAGTTGTCGCCGTCATGCTCGGTGATGGTCATGAACTGGTCGTCCTCCGGCACGTTGAAGGTCTCGCGCATGGCGCGGTAGAGGCTGTCGCAGATGGCCTGGCGGTAGGCGGGGGACTTGCCGGCGCGCATGTTGATCCGGGTCATGGGCATGGTGTGGCTCCTTTGCGTTGCGTTGCTTTGCGTTGTGGGAGCCTCGAAGGTAGGCCGTGCCAGCTATTTTGAAAAGCCATGATTGCTGATATCAGTAATAATGGATTGCAATGATTCAACGACCCCTCGACCTGGATGCCGTGCAGAGCTTCGTGCACATCGCGGAGCTGGGCAGCTTCACGCGCGCGGCCGAAGCCATGCAGACCACGCAGGCCGCCGTCAGCCTCAAGCTCAAGCGGCTGGAGCAGCGGCTGGGATGCCGGCTGGTCGAGCGCACGCCGCGCCACGTGCAGCTGTCGGCGCTGGGCGCCGACTTCCTGCCCCATGCGCGCGAATTGCTGCAGGTCCATGAGCGTGCACTGGCGCTGGCCGTCAGCACGCGCCAGCGGCTGACCATCGGCATCAGCGACCACGTGGCCGGGCCTGAGCTGCCGACACTGATCGCCCGCATGAATGCGCAGGATCCGCAGCTGCTGATCGACATCCGCATCGCATCGTCCGGCCCGCTGCTGCAGGGGTTTGACCGGCGCGAATACGACACGGTGATCGTTCGCACGCATGCCGGGCGTGACGACGGCGAGCTGCTGGCCGAGGAGCCCTTCGGCTGGTTCGCCGCGCCCGGCTGGCAGCACCGCGCGGGCGAGCCCCTGCCGCTGGCCACGCTGGCCGAACCCTGCGGCGTGCGCGCCATGGCCGGGCAGCTGCTGGATACGGCCCGCATGCCGTGGACCGAGGTGTTCGTGGGCGGCGGCGTGGCCGCTGTCTCGGCCGCCGTCATGGCGGGGCTGGGCGTGGCCGCGCTGGCGCCGCGCATGCTGGCCCTGGGCGCCGTGGACGTGGGCCCGCGCCTGGGCCTGCCCACGCTGCCGCGCCTGCCCGTGCTGCTGCACACCCGCGTGCGCGAAGGCCGGCCGCGCGCGGCGCTGGATGCGCTGGGCGCCGCCTTCAAATCCGCCGTGCGTGGCTAGCAGCCAACAATCGGCCCGGCATGGCACGCAGCCGCTTGTGCCTGCGGGGCAACGGGCGATAGACTCGCACCCCTCCCATCCACCCTCACCCTTTCGAGGTGCACCATGCCCCGCCGCACAGCTTCCTGCTGAACGACTTCGTCACACGCTGATCCTGGCCTTGCCACGGATGTCTTTTGCGTGTGCGCTGCGGTGCGTGGCCTTTTGAGGGCTTGCGGCTGACCGTCCGGTTTGCGGACGGCCCCGACAGTCCTGCCATCTTCCCCTTCGACAGCCTGCCGGCCCGGCCAACACGGGCCAGGCCGCGCTGTCGCTGCATCCCCTGCATTGCGGCGCCTGGCGTCGTCGTCGGCTTTTCCCGCCCCATGGCATGGCGCCGTGGGGTGCTGCATCGTTTTCGGAAAGCACGACATGACCCCATCCATTTCTCCAGGCCCTCGCTTTCTTTCGAGCGTCGAGATCCTCAAGTACCCCCGCACGCCGCACCTGCGCGGCTCGCGCCTGCAGTCCGGCGACCAGGACGACGCCGTGCCCTATGAGCGGCTGGCCGGCCGTCACATCGTCGTCGAGGAAAAACTCGACGGCGCCAACGCCGCGCTGAGCTTTGCCGGCGACGGGCAGCTGCTGCTGCAGTCGCGCGGCCACTACCTGGACAGCGATCGGCCCGGCGGGCGCGAGCGCCAGTTCAACCTCTTCAAGCAATGGGCCCAGGCCCATGAGGGCGCGCTGCTGTCCCTGCTGGACGACCGCTACCAGGTGTTCGGCGAGTGGATGTACGCCAAGCACTCGCTGTTCTACGACGCGCTGCCGCACTGGTTCTGCGAGTTCGACATCTGGGACCGCTCGGAGCGCTGTTTCCTGGACACGCCGCGCCGCCATGCCCTGCTGGCCGGCGTGCCCGTGGTCTCGGTGCCCGTGCTCTACAGCGGGGCGGCGCCCCGGCGCATGCAGGACCTGCTGGCGCTGCTGGCCCCCTCGCTGGGCCGCAGCGCGCGCTGGCGCCAGGCCTTCGAGCAGGTGGTGGCCCGTCAGAAGCTGGACCTGCCGCTGTGCTGGCGGCAGACCGACGGCTCCGAACTGGCCGAGGGCCTGTACCTCAAGGTGGAGGAGGACGGCCAGACCGTGGCGCGCTACAAGTTCGTGCGGCCGGACTTCGTGCAGGTCATCCTCGACTCGGGCTCGCACCACAGCGAGCGGCCCATCGTGCCCAATGGACTGCGCGAAGGCGCCGACATCTTTGCGGCCGACATTCCAAAAAGCTGGTGAGGCCTGCAGCGCAGACCCATCGCAAGGAGATTTCCATGACGAACTGGAAACAGATCCAGTCCCTGGTGCCGCAGCCCGGCGCCGACCCCGACTTCGCGGCCTGCCTGGCCGCCTTTCCCCAGCTGGAGCTGGCCAAAACCACGCCGCAGGACCCGGTCTACCACGCCGAAGGCGATGTCTGGACGCACACGCAGATGGTGGTGCGCGAGCTGCTGGCCGACCCCGGCCATGCGGCGCTCACCGCCACCGAGCGCGAGACGGTCTTCCTGGCCGCGCTGCTGCACGACGTGGCCAAGTGCTCGACCACCGTGGTGGGCGAGGACGGCCGCATCGGCCAGCCCGGCCATTCGCGCCGGGGTGCGCTGGATGCGCGGCTCATGCTCTGGGAAGCCGGTGCGCCCGTGGACCAGCGCGAGGCCATCTGCCGGCTGATCGCCGTGCACCAGGTGCCGTTCTTCGCCTTTGCCGATTCGCGGCGCGGCCTCTCGCCCGAGTTCATCGTGCGCGAGCTGTCCTGGCAGGCGGACCTGCACCTGCTCACCCTGCTGGCGCGGGCCGACATGCGCGGGCGCATCTGCCCGGACATCGCGTCCGTGCTGGTCAACATCGAACTGGTACGCGAGTTCGCGCTGGAAGAGGGCTGCCTGCGCACGCCACGCCGCTTTGCCTCGGCAGAGACGGCGGTGCGCTACTTCCGCGGCGCGCAGCTGCATCCCGACTATGCGCTGCACGAGCAGGCCGGCTCGCGCGCCATCGTCATGTGCGGCCTGCCGGCCAGCGGCAAGAACACCTGGGTGGCCGCCCACCACGGCGACCTGCCCGTGGTCTCCTTCGACGATGCGCGTACGGAGCTGGGCCTGCGCCACGGCCAGAACGAGGGCGCGGCCGCCCACCATGCCGTGGACAAGGCCAAGGCCCTGCTGCGCGCGGGCCAGCCCTTCGTCTGGAACGCCACCCACCTGTCGCGCCAGATGCGCGGCAAGACCGTGGACCTGTGCCTGGCCTACGGCGCCCGCGTGGAACTCGTGCACCTCGAAGCCAGCCGCCCAACCCTGCTGGCCCGCAACCGCGCGCGCGACACCACGCTGACCAACGCGGCCCTGCTCAGCCTGCTGCAGCGCTGGGATGTGCCTTTGCCCACCGAGGCGCATGCGCTGTCGCTGCTGGTCAATGAGGGATAGGTCGGGGGCGCCGGGAGCGGGTGGATAGGGCGTGGGAGGCGGCCACCGGCAGTGCGATACTGCGGCGGATTTCAACCACGGGACCGATCCATGACACCGTCTTCCCAGCTGCTGTCCACCCTCGCGCCGCTTGGCCGCATCCGCGCCTCCATCAACACCGGCAATCCCATCCTTGCGCGGCTGCAGGCCGATGGCCAGCCCGCAGGCGTGTCCATCGACCTGGCCCGGCGCCTTGCGCAGCAGCTGGGGCTGGAGCTGGAGCTGGTGGTCTTCGACACGGCCGCCAAGTCGGTGGATGCCGTCACGCGCGAGGAGGCCGACTTCGGCTTCTTTGCCGTGGACCCCGTGCGTGGCGCGGGCATCGGCTTTACCGCGCCCTATGTGCTGATCGAGGGCAGCTACCTGGTGCGCCAGGATTCGCCGCTGACCGACAACGCCCAGGTGGACCGGGCCGGGCACACCGTGGTGGTCGGCAAGGGCAGCGCCTATGACCTGTACCTGAGCCGAGAGCTCAAGCATGCGCAGATGGAGCGCGCCGTGTCCTCGCCCGCCGTGGTGCAGACCTTTGTGGAATCGACGGCCGACGTGGCCGCCGGCGTCAAGCAGCAATTGGAGGCCGATGCCGCACGCCTGCCCGGCCTGCGCCTGCTGCCGGGCCGCTTCATG
The DNA here is from genome assembly GCF_014170385.1 of Delftia sp. UME58. Lineage (NCBI taxonomy): Bacteria > Pseudomonadati > Pseudomonadota > Betaproteobacteria > Burkholderiales > Comamonadaceae > Delftia > Delftia sp. UME58. The sequence continues at coordinate 101,805 of NZ_LZZV01000109.1, read as the reverse complement.
GTGATCCAGCAGGCCATGGGCCTGCCCAAGGGGCGCGGCGACGAGGCCCTGCGCGTGCTGGCGGCCTTTGTGGAAGAGGCCAAGGCCTCGGGCTTTGTGGCCGAGGCACTGCAGCGCCACGGCATCCAGGGCGCTGCGGTTGCGCCTGCGGCCTGAAGGTCAGGCCCCGCGCAGCACCAGCAGGTCGATGCTGGCCGGCACGCCCAGGCGCACGGCAAAGCCGGCCCACAGGCCCGCGCCGGAGCTGACGAAGAGCTTCATGGCGCCTACCTCGTACTCGCCGCGCACGAAGCCGTCATTGGCGGGGGCCACCAGCCATTGGTCCATGCCCAGGATCAGGCCGCCGTGCGTGTGGCCCGACAGCTGCAGGCCCACGCCGCGCGCCGCGTTGTCGCGGGCGGTCCTGGGCTGGTGGGCCAGCAGCAGATGGTATTGCGCACCGGCCTCTTTGGCCTGGCGGGCCACGGTGTCGATGTCGGGCGGCACGCCTTCGGGCACGGACGGGTCGGTGTTCTGGCGCGACAGGCGGCCATAGGCCGGATCGCCGATGCCCGACAGCGCCAGGCGCGCGCCCTGCACATCGATCAGCTGCATGCGGTTTTCCAGCAGGTTCAGGCCCAGGCGGCGGAATTCGGCCATCCAGGCGTCGTAGCCGCTGTAGTACTCATGGTTGCCGGGCGCGGCCCACACGCCGTGGCGTGCCTTGAGCTGCGCCAGCGGCGCGACGTTGGCGCGGCCGCTGTCCACGTCGCCGTCCACCATGTCGCCGGGCAGCACGATGAGGTCGGGCCGCGCCTCCAGCGTGCGCTCCACGATGGTCTGCACATAGCGCGCGTCGTTGATGGGGCTGGCGTGGATGTCGGCCAGCACGGCCACGCGCAGGCCTTCCATGCCGGCGGGCAGGCCGGGCAGGCGCAGCGTGCGCTCGTGCACTTCGGGCGGGCGCAGCGCATTGGCCACGCCCCAGGCCGACAGCAGGCCCGCCAGGGCCAGGGCGCCGGTCGTGAGCAGCGGGGTGTGCAGGCGCCGCTTCCAGTCCTCGCGCCGGGCCACGGCGGCCAGCGCCCAGAGGCCGTCGCGCAGCACGATGAAGACGGCCAGCATCAGCAGCAGGGCCAGCACCCAGCCGCCCGGCACCTGCAGATAGGCCAGCGTGCGGTACTCGACCGTGCCCTCGCGCAGCAGCACCAGCAGCAGGGCGGGCGTGCAGCCCAGGGCCGCCGTGGCGACGGCCGCCATCAGGCGTGCGCGGCGCGGCATGGAGCGCACGGGCCACCACAGCCACAGGGCCAATAGCGGAATGACGAGGGCGGCAAGAGAAACCATGGGGAGCAGATCGAGGAAGGCGAGGGGGCGAGGACGGCGGCCAGGGCTGGGGCAGGCGGCATGGCGAGCGTCGATTGTGCGCAATGCCTTGCATGCCGCCGGCCTGCCCTGGCGAAGGCCCTGGCATGCGGGGGTTTTCATGCGGACGGCACAGGCCAGGCGTATGGAAATCCGCAGCCGTGTGGCGCCGCCGGCATGGCGCGGGGATAATCCAGCCCCTTATGCCTTTGAAGATCAGCTTCCCTGAATCCCTGCCCGTATCCGCCCGCCGTGAGGAAATCATGGAGGCCATGGACCGGCACCAGGTCATCATCGTGTGCGGCGAGACGGGCTCGGGCAAGACCACGCAGCTGCCCAAGATCGCGCTGGCGCTGGGCCGGGGCAAGGTCAACGCCACGCCCGACGACAAGGGCCAGGTGCGCGGCCACCTGATCGGCCACACGCAGCCGCGCCGCATTGCCGCCAGTTCGGTGGCCAAGCGCATTGCCGAGGAGCTGAACACGCCGCTGGGCGATGTGGTGGGCTACAAGGTGCGCTTCCAGGACCGGCTGTCCAAGGACGCCTCGGTCAAGCTGATGACGGACGGCATCCTGCTGGCCGAGACGCAGACCGATCCGCTGCTCAAGGCCTACGACACGCTGATCATCGACGAGGCCCACGAGCGCAGCCTCAACATCGACTTCCTGCTGGGCTACATCAAGCAGATCCTGCCCCGGCGCCCCGACCTCAAGGTGGTGGTGACGTCGGCCACCATCGATGCCGAGCGGTTCTCCAGGCACTTCGAAGGCCCCAAGGGGCCTGCGCCCGTGATCATGGTCTCGGGCCGCACCTACCCCGTGGAGATGCGCTGGCGCCCGTTCGAGGAAAAGCGCGACCACGACCTCAACGATGCCATTGCCGAAGGCGTGGACGAGCTGTGGGCCGGCGGCGCGGGTGGCGACATCCTCGTTTTCCTGCCCGGCGAGCGCGAGATCCGCGAGGCCGCCGACCACCTGCGCAAGCACCTGGCCCAGCAGCCCGTGCTGCGCCATGCCGAGGTGCTGCCGCTGTTCTCGCGCCTGTCGCAGGCCGAGCAGGACCGCATCTTCGACAGCCACACGGGCCGGCGCATCGTGCTGGCCACCAACGTGGCCGAGACCTCGCTGACCGTGCCCGGCATCCGCTATGTGATCGACGCGGGCACGGCGCGCGTCAAGCGCTATTCCTTCCGCAGCAAGGTCGAGCAGCTGCTGGTCGAGCCCATCAGCCAGGCGGCGGCCAACCAGCGCGCGGGCCGTTGCGGCCGCGTGGCCAACGGCATCTGCATACGCCTGTACGACGAGGCCGACTTCGGCACGCGCGCGCGCTTCACCGACCCCGAAATCCTGCGCTCCTCGCTGGCCGGCGTCATCCTGCGCATGAAGTCGCTGGGCCTGGGCGACGTGGTGAACTTCCCCTTCCTCGAATCGCCCTCGGGCCGCGCCATTGCCGACGGCTACCAATTGCTGGGCGAGCTGGGCGCCGTGGACGAGCGCGGCGAGCTGCTGCCCATGGGCCGCGAGCTGTCGCGCCTGCCGCTGGACCCGCGCGTGGGCCGCATGATCCTGGAGGCACGCACGCGCGGCGCCGTGGCCGAGGTGCTGGTCATCGCATCCGCCCTGTCCGTGCAGGACGTGCGCGATCGGCCGCTGGAGGCCCAGCAGCAGGCCGACCAGCAGCACGCCAAGTTCGACGACGAGAAAAGCGAATTCAGCGGCTACCTGCGCCTGTGGAAATGGCTGCAGGATGCGCGCGGCGGCAAGGTGGTGGCCAAGAGCCGCAAGGAAATGGCCGGCGCCCAGGCCCCGGCCGCCAAGCCGTCGGCGCGCAATGCCGCCTTCCTGCCCGTGGCCCAGCGCAGCGGCGGGCAGAGCGTGGCCGCCCCGGCGGCCGAGGCGCTGGCGGCCTTCCATCCGCAGTACACCGGCCCCGGCACGGATGACGAGCCCTCGCACAAGCTCAGCAACCGCCAGTGGGAGCAGCTGCTGCGCCAGAACTTCATCAACATCCGCCGCGTGCGCGAATGGCGCGACATCCACTCGCAGCTGCTGACCGTGGTCAACGAGCACAAGTGGAAGATCAACACCGAGGCCGCAGGCTACGACGCCGTGCACCTGTCCATGCTGTCCGGCCTGCTGGGTAACCTGGGCTACAAGGGCGACGAAAGCGATGCCTACCTGGGTGCGCGCGGCATCCGCTTCCATCCGCACCCGGGCGCCCACCTGTCCAAGAAGCCGGGGCGCTGGATCGTTGCGGCCGAGCTGGTGGAAACCTCGCGCCTGTACGGCCGGGGCATCGCCGCCATCGATCCGCAGTGGCTGGAGGAAGTCGGCGCCCACCTGCTCAAGAAGCAGCTGCTCGATCCGCACTGGTCCAAGAACCAGGCCGACGTGGTGGCGCTGGAGCGCGCCACGCTCTACGGCCTGGTGGTCTACAACGGCCGCCGCATGAGCTATGGCCGCATCGATCCGCAGTCCGCGCGCGAGATCTTCATCCGCCAGGCTCTGGTGGAGGGGCAGTGGGATACGCGCTGGCACTTCCTGCCCGCCAACCTCAAGCTGGTGCGCAAGGTCGAGGAGCTGGAGCACAAGAGCCGCCGCCAGGACGTGCTGGTCGATGACGAGCTGATCTACGCCTTCTACGACCAGCAGATCCCCAAGGACGTGTTCAGCGGCGCCACCTTCGACCATTGGTTCCGCGAGGCGGCCAAGGAAAACGCCGACCTGCTGCGCCTTTCGCGCGACGAGCTGATGCGCCACGAGGCGGCCGGCATCACCACCCAGGCCTTTCCCAAGGTGGTCAAGCTCGGCGGCGTGGACTGCACGGCCAGCTACCTGCACAGCCCGGGCGACGCGCGCGACGGCATCACCGTCACCGTGCCGCTGTTCGTGCTCAACCAGGTCAGCGACGAGCGCGTGGAATGGCTGGTGCCCGGCATGCTCAAGGACAAGCTCCAGGCCCTGCTCAAGAGCCTGCCGCAGCGCCCGCGCAGCCGCTTCGTGCCCCTGCCCGAAAGCGCCCAGCGCCTGGCCGAACTCTTCACCACGCCCGAGCGCTGGGGCCAGGGATCGCTGATCGATGCCCTGCTCAAGCAGGTGCGCGACGAGACCTCGCTGGACGTCAAGCGTGCCGACTTCAAGCTGGACATGCTCAGCCCGCACCTGTTCATGAACTTCCGCATCACGGACGAGCATGGACGCCAGCTGGGCCAGGGCCGCAACCTGGGCGCGCTCAAGGCCGAACTCGGCGCCAAGGCGCGCGGCGCCTTCCAGGCGCTGGCCGCGCTGAAGGTGGCTTCGGTCACGGAGGCTGCGGCCCCGCCTGCCGCCGCGCCCGAAGCCGGCAAGAAGGCGGCATCTGGCGCCCGGCAGGACAAGGCGGCAAAGCCTGAAAAGGCGGACCAGGCCACGCCTGCCAGCAACGCCAAGCCCAGCCAGCCCGCCGACAGCCGCTACAAGGAATGGAGCTTTGGCGAGCTGCCCGAGCTGATGGAGATCGGCCGGGGCGGGCAGACGCTGATCGGCTTCCCGGCGCTGATCGATCACGGCGATGCCGTCGGCATCGAGGTCTTCGACGAGCCCGAGGTTGCGGCCGCCCGCCACCGCGTGGGCCTGCGCCGCCTGTTCGCGCTGCAGATCCGCGACGCGCTCAAGTACCTGGAAAAGAACATTCCGGACCTGCAGAAGATGGCCGTCGCCTACATGCCGCTGGGCACTCAGGAGGAACTGCGCGAGCAGATCATCGACGTGGCCATAGACCGCGCCTTCCTGCAGGAGCCGCTGCCCACCAACGACGCGCAGTTCAAGCAGCGCGTGCAGGATGGGCGCGGACGCCTGACGCTGATCGCCAACGAGGTGGCGCGCATGGCCTCCACCATCCTGGTCGAGTACGCGGCGGCGCAGCGCAAGATCAAGGACACCAAGAACGCGCCTGATGCCACGGCCGACGCCGCCCAGCAACTGCAGCGCCTGGTGCCCAAGAACTTCATCGCGGCCGCGCCCTGGACCCAGCTGCAGCATTACGCGCGCTACCTCAAGGCCATCACCAGCCGGCTGGACAAGTACCGCGCCGACCCCGCGCGCGACGCCAGCCGCCTGACCGAGCTGCGCCCGCTGGAGCAGCGCTACTGGCGCCTGGTGGCCGAGCGCAAGGGCCACATCGATGCGCGCATGCAGGAGTACCGCTGGATGCTGGAGGAGCTGCGCGTGAGCTTCTTCGCCCAGGAGCTGCGCACGCCGTACCCGGTCAGCATCAAGCGGCTGGACAAGGTCTGGCAGCAGCTGCAGAACTAGCGCCGCGCCGGCCTGCGGCCCTTTCTTGAGCGGGAGGGCCGCAGGCCATGTTTCAATGCGACATCGCCACCTTCACCGGCACGCGGCCGGTTGAAGCGATGCAAGGCCCAAGGCCGTATGCGCCATCACAGAGATGGCGCATTTTTCAAAGCATGGGCGATCTGTGCAGAACCCGCACAGATGCTGGCCGCTCCATGGCGTTGCGGCGGGCCCTGTGCGTTTCTAGACTGCAGGCATCAACCACTTCACGTTTTCAGGAGCACTGCATGTCCCTCGCAGAACAGGCCAGCCAGGCCACCCAATCCACCGGCCATCCCACCCTCCGAGCCCTGTCCGGCGCGCCGGCGCGCAGCCAGTTGCCACGGGGTGCCACGGCGTTGCTGGTCATCGACTTCCAGAACGAGTACTTCAGCGGCCGCCTGCCCATCCCGCGCGGCCCGCAGGTCCTTGAGCAGGCCCGGCGCCTGCTGCAATGGGCCGATGCCGGGCAGGTTGCCGTGTTCCACATCCAGCACATTGCCCCCGAAGGTGCGCCCGTGTTTGCCGTCAATGGCAGCACCGTCCAGTTCCACCCCGACCTGCAGCCGCGCGCGGGCGACACCGTGGTGCAAAAGCGCAGCGTCAGCGCCTTCGTCGGCACCGACCTGGCCGACCAGCTGCGCGCGCGTGGCATCACCACCGTGGTCATCTGCGGCCTCATGACCCACGCCTGCGTGGCCGGCGCCGCACGCGATGCCGCGCCGCTGGGCTTCGAGGTCGTCGTTGCCAGCGATGCCGTGGCCACACGTGCCATCACGCGCAGCAACGGCGAATCCGTGGACGCCGACAGCCTGCACCGTGCCGCGCTGGCCGAGATCGAGGATGTGTTCGGCGATGTCATGTCCACGGACGGCATCCTGGCGCTGGCGCTGCGCTGAGCGGGCTGGGCGGCATCGGAGGTCCATGCCCCACAATCCCCGCCAAAGGAGTGCATGAGCAATGGACAGATGGCAAGCCATGCGGGTGTTCTGCGGCGTGGTGGACGCGCAGGGTTTCACGGCGGCCCAGGACCGGCTGGGCATGACGCATTCCACGGCGTCGCGCCATGTCAAATGGCTGGAGTCGGAGCTGGGCACGCAGCTGCTGCAGCGCAATTCGCGCGGGCTGAGCCTGACCGATGCGGGGCGCAGCTACTACCTCAGTTGTGTGCAGTTGCTGGAGCAGCTCGATGCGGCCGAGGCCGCACTGGCGCAGCGCCGTGCGCGCGTTGCGGGCGTGTTGCGCATCACGCTGCCGCTGGCCGTGGGCGCCATCGAGCTGGGCGACTGGCTGCCCGAGTTCGAGCAGCAATTCCCCGATCTGGAGCTGCAGCTGCTTTGCACCGACCGGCTGGTGGACCTGGTGGCCGAGGGCGTAGATGCGGCCGTGCGCATCAGCCGCCAATTGCCTGACAGCGGGCTGCAGGCGCGGCTGCTCACGCATTCGCCGCTGGTGCTGGTGGCGTCGCCCGCCTACTTGATGCGCCAGGGCGTGGTGCAGGCGCCCGAGCAATTGGCAGAGCACCGCGCCCTGGCCTTTGCGGCGGGCCCGGCCCCATTGCGCTGGAGCGTGGTGTCCGCGCAGGGCGCCGTCACCGAGGTGCAGCCGCACACGGCGCTGCGCACCGATTCGGTGGCCACCATCTTCGAGGCCGCACGCGCAGGCCGGGGCATTGCTGCGCTGACCTGGCATACCGTGCGCTCGGCCGTGGAGCGCGGCCAGCTGGTGCGGGTGCTGCCCTGTTTTCATCTGGGGCAGTACAGCTACCACGCGCTGTATCCGCGCACGCGGCATCTGCGCCCGGCCGTGCGCGCGTTTGTGGATTTCATGGCGCGGCGCTATCGGCAGGGGTCGGGCGGCTGAGCATGGTCTTCTGGAGCCGGCCACTGGATGCGCAGGAGCAGGCCTTTGTGCGCACGCATTTCGGCGCCTCGCTAGATGCGCTGCTGCCGCGCCTGCGCCTGTACCAGCGGCGCCTGGGCGATACGCGCAGGGCGCTGTCCATGAATGGCGGGCGCATCTTCATGCCGCGCGCCTTCTTCACGCAGTCCGATCCGCACCAGCCGCTGCGCCTGGTGCATCCGGAGATCGCAGGCATCTTTGCCCATGAGCTGCTGCACCAGTGGCAGCGCCTGCAGGGCATGCCCGTCACGCGGCAGGCCGCCTGGCTGCAGTTCAAGGCGCTGTGCGCGCGCGGCGATCCCTATGCCTATGAGCGCTGCGACGATCCCCGGCGCATGCTGCGGCGCTTTGTCCATGCCCAGGTGGAGCAGCAGGGCCAGATGTGGGAGGACCATGTGCGCGCCTGCGTGGCGGGGCAGGGCGATGCGGCGGGCGCCCTGATCGCGGCCCACGTGCGGGGCGAGTGAGTCAGTTGGCCGGGATGCTCAGTGCTTCGATCAGGTCATGGGCCGACACATCGCGCGCCGCGCCAAAGCCCGCCACGTGCCGGGCGATGGATGGCGTGATGCAGACAAAGCGGAAGTCGCCCAGATCGGTCATGAACGCGGCTTCGGGGAAGCGCAGCACATAGCTGTCGCGCGCGCCATCGGCCAGCACGCTGCCGGGCGGCGGCGTGCTGGCCACGCCTTCGATGGCCACGCGCTCCAGTGCATGCACCCCCTCGCCGTCCACTTCGGCCGCGCACACCAGCAGGCTGACGGCCGGGTGCAGCTCCATGGCCCGCGTGTGCGCTGCCAGTGCGCTCACGTGCAGCACAAAGCAGCCAAACTGCGCATTCCAGGCCCAGGGCACCATGGACAGCCGGGGGGCGGGCAGTGCATCTCCAGCCCCGGGGGCAGGGGAGTCGGCGGGCTGGGTGGCCAGGGCCGCGCTGCGGTGGCGGACCAGCAGATCGCGCAGCGACAGCTGCAGGCGGGACAGGCGGGGCATGGCGGGCGTGGAGGGCATGGCGCCATCGTACCTGTGGCGTACTTGTGGCGTACTTTTGACTTGCCCGTGGCCGGCTTGCGAAAGCAGAAGGCGAGTTGCGGTGGCGTCGGTATGCCATGGGCGCGCAAGCGTCACTTTGGCGACGATCTCCTGGGGCCTTCCCCAATGCCGGGAACCGGGTGTGGGCCTAGCCTCGCTGGCAAGGCGGATTGCCGCCGTCCCTTCCACTCACCGACACTTCAAAGCCCATCCACCCATGTCCTCCCAGCCCGCGCACCACGCTTTCTGGCCCAGCCGCCTGCCCCATTCCATCACCGTGCCCGCCACCAGCGTCTGGGACAACCTGGCCGTCAATGCGCGCCGCTACCCGGACAAGGCAGCCATCCGCTACTTCGGCAGCTCCATCAGCTACCGCGAGCTGTGCGAGGGCACGGAGCGCATGGCGGCCTACCTGCACGGCCTGGGCGTGCAGCGCGGCGACCGCGTCATTTTGCTGATGCAGAACACGCCGCAACTCATCCTGGCGCACTACGCCATCTTCCGTGCCAATGCGGTGGTGGTGCCGGTCAATCCCATGAACATGGCCGAGGAGCTCAGGCACTACATCACCGACGCCGACGCCAAGGTCGCCATCACCACGGCCGACCTGGCCCCGGAGCTGGCCAAGGCCAGCAATGCGCTGGCGCCCGGCCAGCGGCTGGAGCACCTGGTCGTCACCCAGTTCACGGACGCCTTCGATGCCGGGGTGCAGGGCGACGACGCCCCGCCCGTGCAGTGGCACGACTGGCTGCTGACCCGGCGTGAGCCGGCCGTGCTCGATGGCGGCAGCGTCCACACCTGGCAGCAGGCCCTGGCCTGTACCGACGCCGCGCCGCCCCATGTGGTGGGCCGCGACGACATGGCCGTGCTGCCCTACACCAGCGGAACCACGGGCCATCCCAAGGGCTGCATGCACCCGCACCGCTCCATCAACCACAACGCCGTGGCGGGCAGCTACTGGGGCAGCGGCACCAGCGAGGCGGTCGTGCTGGCCGTGGTGCCCATGTTCCACATCACGGGCATGGTGTCGGTGCTGCACACGGCCATCTTCATGGGCGCCACCGTGGTCGTCATGCCGCGCTGGGACCGCGAATTGGCCGGGCGGCTGATCTCGCGCTACCAGGTCACCAACTGGACCAACATCCCCACCATGGTCATCGACCTGCTGGGCAGCCCCAACTTTGCGCAATTCGACCTCACCAGCCTCAAGTACATCGGCGGCGGCGGTGCGGCCATGCCCCAGGCCGTGGCCCAGCGCCTGCTGGAGCAATACGGCCTGCGCTTCAGCGAGGGCTACGGCCTGACCGAGACGGCCGCACCCACGCACAGCAACCCGTTCGAGCATCCAAAGCAGCAATGCCTGGGCATTCCCTTCATGAGCACCGAGGCGCGTGTCATCGACCCCGAAACCGGCGCCGACGTGCCGCAGGGCGAGCAGGGCGAAATCGTCGTCCACGGCCCCGAGGTCTTCGACGGCTACTGGAAGCGGCCCGACGCCACGGCCCAGGTCTTCATGGAGATCGACGGCAAGCGGTTCTTTCGCACCGGCGACCTGGGCCACGTGGACGAGGACGGCTACTACTTCATCACCGACCGCCTCAAGCGCATGATCAACGCCAGCGGCTTCAAGGTCTGGCCGGCCGAGGTCGAATCGCTGATGTTCCGCCACCCCGCCATCCAGGAAGCCTGCGTGATCTCCACGCGCGACGCCTACCGGGGCGAGTCGGTGAAGGCGGTCGTCGTGCTGCGCGCCGGCAAGGAAGACACCACGGCCGAGGACATCATCCAGTGGTGCCGCGAGAACATGGCCGTCTACAAGGCGCCCAAGATCGTGCAGTTCGTCAAGGCCCTGCCCAAGAGCGGCAGCGGCAAGGTGATGTGGCGGCAGCTGCAGGAGGCGGAGGCTGGCTGACTGGCCCTCAGGGCCTCAAAGGCTAGAGCCCTAAGCCCTTGCCCTTGCCCTCGGCGCGTTCCTGACGCGGCCGCCGAGGACGCTGTGGGGATGTTTGCTGCATGGGCGCTGCGAATGCTGCGCGCGCATCTATGATCGCGCGCCAGACACTCACACTGCATCAGACAGCACACAGTACACAGCACATGCATGGATTTCCTGGGTCCGCTGCCACGGTCGTGGCGGCATTTTTTTGCCTTCCCGCTTGCGCGCACGAACTGTGCACCATCGTCGCCGACGCCGACACGGGCCAGTCCCTGGTGCACAGCGGCCCGGCCTGTGCCGAGCGCGTCACGCCGGCCTCCACCTTCAAGATCGCCATCAGCCTGATGGGCTATGACGCCGGCATCCTGCAGGACGAATCCCGGCCCGCGTGGCCGTACCAACCGGAGTATCCGGACTGGGGCGGCGATGCCTGGCGGCGAGAGATCACGCCCCAGGCTTGGATGAAGGACTCGGTGTTCTGGTACTCGCAGCAGGTGGCGCGGGAGCTGGGCCAGCAGCGGTTTGGCGCCTACGTGAGGGCCTTCCAGTACGGCAACGAGGATGTCTCCGCCGTTGCCGTGGCCCATCCCGGCCACAACGGCGCGTGGGTGGTGTCCTCGCTGCGCATCTCGGCGGCCGAGCAGGTGGCCTTCATGCGCAAGATCGTGCGCCGGGAACTGTCTGTGAGCAGTCAGGCCATCGACATGACTGCGCGCATCACCCGGCACCCCGTGCCTGTGGACGGCTGGACCGTGCATGGCAAGACCGGCACCGGGTCGCCCGGCAGCGACAACCGCTACGATGCCAGCCGGGCCTACGGCTGGTATGTGGGCTGGGCCACCAAGGACCAGCGCAGGCTGGTGTTCGCCACGCTGATCCAGGATGAGCAGGCTCGAAAGCCCAATGCCGGCCTGCGCGCACGCGATGCCCTGCTGCAGCGATTGCCTGCTGCGGACCGCTGACAATGCACGGGCGTTTCCTTTCCGCACCTCTCCCGCACATCTCCCGCACATCTCCTGCACAAGAGCGACAGACCGACACCCGATGAAGACCATTGACGAAATGCTGAACCTGGACCTGCTCACCCCCGAGCAGCACGTTGAGATCAGCGACTGGATTGCCCGCGCCAACTCCCCCGAGGAAATACTGCAGATGCCAGCCCCCCTGTGGCAGGCCGTGGAGCGGGCCAGCGAGGCCATGGGCGTCAATGCCGATCTCCTGCGCCCACCCTCGCTGGATGCGGGCGGCGCCGTTTTCGGATAGACCCGGCAGCAGGGGATGGGCCGGCCCACCAGGCAACCGGCCCACCTGCGCACTCCCATGGCGTGCCGGCCAGCTCAGCTGGCCGGTGCCGGTGAGTCCTTGGTGTCCTGAGGCGCCAGCCTGTCGCGCGGCGCGGACCACACGCTGTCCTGCGGGCCGCTGCGCGTGCGCCGTGCCGTGGCACGCGCCATCCAGGCCAGGGCCAGCACGCCGGCCGCGGCCGTCAGGTCCAGGCCGATCAGCGAGGTGTCCACCCACGCGCCGGTGCCTGGCGCCAGCCAGCCCAGCAGCGATGACAGCGCGATCGCGGCCGTGCAGGCGGCGGCCAGCCACAGCAAGGCCGGGGCCGCGCGCGCCGCGCCGCGCACGAAGGCCCAGGCCATGCTGGTGAAGAACACGGCGTAGTAGATGCCCATGTGCCATGCGGCCAGGTCATCGACGCGGCCCGGCAGCCACTTGGCGGCGGCAATGGTGGCGGAAATGCCGGCCACGCAGCCCAGGCAGACGCCGACGGTGGCCGAGGCCATGAGGGCCGTGTCGCGCCGCTGCACGGGCATGTCTGCGCCCTTGCGCTGGGCCTTGCGCCGCGTCTCCACCCACAGCAGATTGCCGCCGTAGAACAGCCACGCGCCCGCCAGGCCCAGCAGGAAGTACAGCCACCAGACCGCGAGTCCGCCGAACGAGGCCATGTGCAGCGCGAAGAAGCTGCTGATGAACAGGTTGGGCGTGCTCTGCCCGCCCGAGAGGTAGTCGGCCGAGAGCAGCTTTCCGCTGTAGGGATCGAGCATGGCAAAGCCACCCACGGCGCGCGGCGATACGGCCTGGGGATTCCTGCCCCAGACGCGCACGGTGGGCCTGGGGCCGGTGACCTGGGCGTACTGCAGTCTTTCGGGCTCGAAGCCGGGCGCGGCGGCCTTGACGATCTCCACCAGCTGCGAGGGCTTGAGCATGTCGGCCGGGTTGCGCGCGGGCGCATCCGGGGCCTTGCCCGATGGGCGCGCAAAGGTCTGGGCCCATTGGCCTTCGTGGATCAGCCTGTCCTGCACCTCGAAGATCTGGTCGTGGTAGGCGAAGACCACGGCGCTCAAGGCCATGACGATGTGAAAGGGCAGGCTGACGATGCCCACCACGTTGTGCGCGTCCAGCCACATGCGCTTGAGGTTCCTGCCCACGCGCAGGGCGAAGAAGTCCTTGACCAGCGAGGGCAGCAGGATCACCACGCCCGACACCAGGGCCAGGAAGTACAGGGCCGAGATCGCTCCCATGATCCAGCGGTTGGGGTCCGAGTCCACGGGCAGGCCGACCACGCGGTGCAGCACGTCGATGAACTCCACCAGGCGGGACGGACGCTGCTCATCGACTTGTACGCTGCCGTCGGCCGCGAGCCGTGCCGTGTAGTGGCGTACGGCGCTTTCGTCATGGTCGTCGGCCTTGGGATCGCGCACCTGCCATTGCAGGCGCGGTATGGCGTTGTCGCCCTGCAGCTGCACGATGGCGCCGCGCGCGGCCGCCGGCGTGCTGGCCAGGGTCCGGGCGATCAGCGGCTGCACCTCGTCCATGGGCACGGCCTGCACCACGGCGGCCGGCGGCGTGGACCATCGCCGGATGGGCTCCTTGAACACCGTCAGCGCGCCGGCATAGAAGGCAATGAACAGCGCCATGCCGCTGAGGATGCCCGTCCAGGTATGGACGGATTTGTAGATGCGGATGTAGTCGGCTCTCATGACACGGCTCCCACGCTGCCCAGCGTTGCGGCGCGTACCAGCCACCATGCGGCCAGGGCCAGCGCGTTGGCCCCGCCCAGCCAGGCCCAGGCGCGCAGGCCGCTGGAGAAGAAATACACCAGGGACTGCACCAGCAGCCAGACCGGCGGCACCAGCCACATGACCAGCTGCCCGCTCACCGCCAGCGGCATGTCGTGCAGCAGGGCGGCCAGCAGGCCGCTGGCACTGATCGCCAGGCCCGGGCCGAGCAGCAGGCCGGCCAGGGTCTTGGAGATCCAGTCCGGCCGGATGGGGGCCGGCTTGCGCGGGCGGGCCTCAGGGTGTGCGTCGGCCATGGAACAGCGCTCCGATATAGGGCAGCAGGGCGAAGGCCAGCATCAGCAGGGTGAGCCAGGTGAAGGTGGCGGCCAGCGCCCGCATGTCCTGGGCGAACGCCAGCCAGCCGGCGGCGAGCAGGGCAACGCTCGTGAGCCGGGCAGGCCAGCGCGGCCAGGCGGCCGCCCACAGCCTCTGGTTGGGCGAGGCCGCATAGATGCACAGGCAGGCCAGCGAGGTGGCAAGCAGGCCGGCGACGGTGAAGAACGGCATGGAAATTCGATCGTGGGAAGCAAAAGACCCGGCGGGACACATGCGCCCCGCCGGTTGGCCTGCAAGGCGTCAGGCGGTCAGAACGACACGGTCGCCGACAGCCTGAAGGTGCGCGGTGCGCCGGGCATGACGAAGCCGTCGGTGAACATGCCGATCCAGTAGTTCTTGTCCGTCACGTTCTCCACGCTGGCATTGAAGCGCACGGGCGTGGCGCCGAACCTGGTCTCGTACTTGGCCATCAGGTCGAAGCGGTTCCAGGCCGGGGCGCGCAGCTTGTTGCCGGAGTCCACCCACTGCGAGCCGGTGTACAGCACGCGGCCGCCGAACGACAGGCCCTGCACGGGCGTCTCCCAGTCGATGCCGATGCGCGCGCGCAGCTTGGGCACGCCGTAGTTCTCACGGCCGGAGTTGATCTGGCGCGACTTGATGTACTCCACCCCGCCCAGCAGCGACAGCGTCTGCGTGAGCTTGCCGAAGGCGCTCCACTCCAGGCCCTTGAGGCGCTGCTCGCCATCGAGCACCTGGGCATTGCCGCCGTTGGTGATGATGGACGGCTTTTCGATGCGGAAGGCGCTCAGCGTGTGCGTGGTCTGGCCCGCCTGCAGCTTCACGCCCACCTCGCCCTGCTTGGTCTGCATGGGCGCCAGGGTCTCGCCGGTGTTGGCAAAGCCCGCGCCCACGGTGCGGCCGGGCTCCAGGCCTTCGGTGTAGTTGGCATACAGCGAGACGTTGTCGCCCCAGGGCCGCACGACCAGGCCGGCCATGGGCGAGACGCGGCTCTTGCTGTAGTTGGACGACACGCCGTTGACCAGCGGCGTCTTCACCGTCTGGTGGCGTGCGCCCAGCGTCAGCAGCACCTTGTCGTTGGCGAAGCTCATCACGTCGGCCAGGGCCAGCGAGCGGAATTCGTTCTCGGTGGTGTAGCCCTTCCACTGCGGCGCGCCCGGGAAGGTGGGCGTCGTCGGCTCGTACATGTTGGTGGTGTAGCAGTAGTTGCAGGCCGTGTTGTAGGTGCCTTCCTTGTGCTTGAGGATGTTGAACGACAGTTGCAGACGGTGCTGCACGCTGCCCGTATTCAACTTGCCGATGACGCCGGCCTCGGCCGTGCGGCGCTCGGATTCGGTGTGCACGTTGTAGATGGCGCCGCGCGTGGTGCCGTCCAGGCCCGTGACGATGGCGCGGGTGCCGAACAGCAGGCCCTTGCCCTGCGCCTCGGAGGCGCCGAAGGCGAAATAGCCCTGCCAGTTCTGCGTGAAGTCCACTTCGGCGCGCGCCAGCAGGCCGCTGTTGTCGTACTGGCCGTGGGTGCCGCGGAACATGTTCACGTCGCCGCCGGGCGGTGCCAGCAGCCGGCCCACGCCGGGAATGGCCGCGCTGCCCAGGAAGCTGAACATGCCCGGGCTGCCGCCGTCGATCTTGGTGATGCTGTTGTACAGGTCCAGCGAGAAGCGGGCCCTGTCGCCCAGGTAGTCCAGGCCCAGGGCGCCCACGCGGCGCTTCTGGCTCTCGTCCTTGGCGCCCATGTCGCCCGAGCCGTAGACGCCGTTGAAGCGCAGGCCCAGCCGCTGCTCGGGGCCGAAGCGCCTGCCCACGTCGGCATGCATCTGCAGGTAGGAGTCCGAGACGTAGGTGGCCGTCAGGTCGGCCATGGGCTGGGCCAGCGCGCGCTTGGTGACCATGTTGACGGAGCCGGCCACGCTGGCCAGCGGCGGCATGCCGGACAGCAGCACGTTGGGGCCGCGCATCACCTCCACGCGCTCGAACATCTCGATGGGCACCGAATTGGCCGGAGCCACGCCGTACAGGCCGTTGGTGGCGATGTCCATGGCCGTCACATCCAGGCCGCGCAGGTTGAAGTTCTGCAGCAGGTGTCCCTTGTTGGTGGTGAAGACCACGGCCGCATCGTTTTCCAGCACATCCTGCAGCGACAGGGCGGACCAGTCCTCGGCCAGCTCGCGGGTGTAGGCGTTGACATGCACCGGCGCGTCCACGATGGAGGTGGCGCCCAGAATGCCCAGGCGTGCACCCTTGGCGGCCTTGCGCCCCGGTGCCAGCGTGGGCAGGTCCTCGCGCTCGTACTTGTCGCGCACGTCGATCTGCGACAGCGTCGGCGTCGTTGCGGTCGGCGCCTGCGCTGCATCCTGTGCGATCGCCGTGGACCCGGCGCCGGCGGCCAGCATGGCCAGAACAATGGAGTTGAACCGCAGCGTGCGGCCGTTGGTGGTGTGCATGGACTGGACTCTTGATGTTGTAGATGTCAATGAGAATCAGTCTTAATTATATTTTCGGATTTAGTTAGCATGGGAAGTTGTTGTATCCACGCATCGTCCGTCAGGCTGTTGATCTGCGTCCATGCACGGGCCCAAGGTCCGCCCCCCATCACCACCCCATCACCACCCCATCATCGACCGGTGCGCGCCAATGCCTGCCATGGCGCCATCGCTCACCGCCATGGCCACGTTGCCGGCTGCGCGGGCCGCGTCGCCGCAGGCGAACACGTTGGGGACGCTGGTCGCCTGGCCTTCTGCCATTTTGATGAAGGGCCCCATGGGGCCTTCTTCCAGGGCACATCCCAGTTGCTCGGCCACGGGGCTGGCGATGCGGGTGCGCGGCTGGGTGAACAGGCCGTCCATCACCAGGCGGCGGCCATCCTGCAGCACTACGTCGGCCCGGCCTTCCAGGCGGGCGATGGGCGTGGACTCCACCTGGGTGCCCCGGCGCGCAAGGGTGGAAAGCTCTTCGGCGCCGGGCGTGTAGGCGCCGTTGAGCAGCAGCGTGGTCTGGCCCCAGTCGGGCAGCATGACGGCGTGGTGGTGGGCCAGGGCCGAGCTGGCGATGATGCCGATGCGGCCCGCATTCATCTCGTAGCCGTGGCAGTACGGGCAGTGAAAGACGCTGCGGCCCCAGCGCTCGGCCAGTCCCGGCACGGGCGGCAGGCTGTCATGCACGCCCGGCGCCAGGACGAGGCGGGCGGCGCTGATGGCCGTGCCCGCTGCACGGAACTCCAGCCGGCCATCGGGCGCTACGCGGGCGTCCCCGGCCGTGCCGTCCAGCCACTGCACGGTGGGATAGGCCATCAGCTGCTGCCGGGCCTGGGCGGCGATCTGGCCGGGGGCCACGCCATCCTGGGTGAGAAAGCCGTGCGACGTCTCGCCGGCCTGGTCCACGAAGCGGTTGCGCCGCAGCCCGGCATCGACCACCAGCACCTGGCGGCGCGCACGCGCCAGTTGCAGCGCGGCGGACAGGCCGGCATAGCTGCCGCCGATGACGGCGAAATCAACGTGTTTCATGCGAGTGCTCCTGCAGTTGGTGCCAGCCCTGGCCGCCCGCTGCGCGATGGCGGGCCAGGCGGGCGTGGAAGTCGTGGGACAGGGCAGCCAGCGTCACCGTGCCCAGGCGTGCGAGCAGGGCGGCCTCGGCCTGCTGCACGGCGTTGCTCAGGGCTTCGTTCACGGCCTGGGCGACCAGGCATTCGGGCCGGTCTTCCCGGAAGCCCAGCGCCACCAGGCCGGGCGCGCCCAGGGCCTCATGCACGTCGCGCAGCGTGGTGCGGTCCAGTTCGCAAGAAAGCACCCAGCCCCCGCCATGGCCCTTGGCGGAGGTGACAAGGCCTGCATCGCGCAGGCCCGACATCAACCGGCGCAGCACGACCGGGTTGGTCTGCAGCGCGGCGGCGAGCATGTCGGAGGTGGCAGGTCCATCGCCCTCGGCCATGTGCAGCAGCACATGGAGGACGTCCGAGAATTGGCTGTTCTGTTTCATGCAACATTATTTGTTGCATGAGTGTGGCCTTGTCCCGTGAAGGGGAATGGGCCTGCCGCCGACTGATCAGGACTCGCCCGTGAACCCGATCTGCTTGACCAGCGAACTCCAGCGCTCGAGCTCGGCCTGCTGGTCGGCCGCCATCTCCTGCTGCGTGCTGCCGCGCGCCAGCAGGCCCAGGGCGGCCAGCCCGTCGATCACGGCCTTGTCCTTGAGCGCGGCCGTGATGGCCGCGTTGGCGTTGGCAATGGTGGTGGCCGGCGTCTTGGCGGGGGCGTAGAAGCCGAACCATTCCTCCACCGTGACATCGGGAAAGCCCAGTTCGGCAAAGGTGGGCACGTCGGGCAGGAAGGGCGAGCGCTGCTTGCCCGAGGTGGCCAGCACGCGCAGGCGGCCGGCCTTCAGGTACTGCAGGTAGTCGCCGCTGGGGTTCATGGTGGCCGCGACCTGGCCGCCCACCAGGTCGGTGATGCTGGGCACGGTGCCGCGATAGGGCGCGTGCTTGAGTTCCACCCCCGAACGCAGGCTCAGCAGCGCGCCCAGCAGGTGCGGCATGGAGCCCGCGCCCGGCGAGCCGAAGTTGGCCCGGTCCGGGTGGGCCTTGGCCCAGGCCAGGAAGTCCTTGAGGGTCTTGACCTCGGCCGGCACGGCAGGCCCCACGGCCAGGCCGTGGTAGATGACGGCGCCGATGGAGACGGGGATCGCATCCTCGGGCTTGTAGGTCAGCTTGGGGTAGATGTGCGGGTAGACCGAGAAGGCCGACACGGGCGCCAGCGCCAGCACCGAGCCGTTGGGCGGGGCGTTCTTCAGGGCCTCCACCGCGATGCGGCCACCGGCGCCGGGCTTGTTTTCCACGAAGCCCGGGCCTTTGCTGTAGGGCGTGCCGCCCAGCCGCTCGGCCACGCGGCGGGCCACGCTGTCGCCCGAGCTGCCGGCCGGAAAGCCGTACATGATCTTGACCTGGTCCAGTGCCTGGGCCAGGGCCTGCAGTGGCGACAGCGAGCCCAGGGCGGCGGCGCTGCCCAGGGCCTGGACGAAATGACGGCGATGCATCTGCATGGATGTCTCCTGGTGAAATCGAAAAAAGGAAAAGCTGGAAAGAACAGGCTCAGAACATGTGGCGGATGCCGACGTTGATGCCGGTCTGCGAGCGGCCCGGCGCGGTGTTGCTGCCCGGGGCGCCGCCGCTGACCGAGACGGTGGCCAGTCGGTCGTTGCGGATGTGGCCGAGCTGGGTGTAGACCGCCGTGCGCTTGGACAGGTTGTAGATGGCGCGTGCCACCAGCAGGTCGGAGTCGTAGCCCGAGACGCCGCGGTAGCGCAGCGTCAGCCACTGGGTTTCGAGCACCAGCGCCTCGGTGACCGGGTACGAGGCGCCCACGTACCAGAGGTTGCTGCGCGGCTTGACGGCGTCGCCATCGTTGTCGCGGCGCAGCAGGCCGCCGCCGACCTTCACGCCGGCCAGCTTGAAGTAGCCGCCCAGGTGCAGGCGCTCGTCATGCTTGGCGCTGGAGGTCATGCCGCCGAACACCGGGTCGGTGGACGAGGCCGGCGTGCGGCCGTTTTGCTGCTCGTAGCCCAGCGCCAGGCCCCAGGCCGGCGTGTCGTACTTGGCGTACAGCGACCACTGGCGGCAGGCCTGCGTGTCCGATCCGCTCTCGCCCGGGCAGTTGGTGCCGGCGGGGCTGGGGCCTGCGTTGACGGCATCGCGCCCGAAGCTGTAGCCCGCGCCCAGTGCCAGGCCGCCGAAGTTGCCGCGCCAGGCCAGCATGTTGTCGGCGCGCGAGTTGGGGATGTAGGCATCGAGCGAGCCCATGGCGAACACGGCCGGGCCGATGATGTCCGAGTCCAGCAGCGACCAGAACAGCATGGAGTTCTGGCGGCCCATGGTCAGGCTGCCCCAGTTGCCGCCCAGTCCCACCCAGCTTTGGCGCCCGAAGCCGCGCCCGCCCTGGTTGAAGGTGCCCTGGTCGGGCGCAAAGCCCGACTCCAGCGTGTAGATGGCCTTGAGGCCGCCGCCCAGGTCCTCGCTGCCGCGCAGGCCCCAGCGCGAGGGCACCAGGCTGGTGGTCGATGGCATGCGGCTGAGACCGCCGCCCGCCGCCACATTGTTCATGTGCTCCACGCCCACATCGACGATGCCGTAGAGCGTGACGCTGGAGGTGCCTTGCGCGAAGGCGCCGAAGCTGGTGCTGGAGCCGGCCATGGCCAGCACGGCGGCGGCCGCCAGGGTCAGCGTGGAAGGGGTTTTTTGCATGGTGATGTCTCCTCTGGTTTGAAAAATCGTTGCCGTCTTGGCGTGGGTGTCCGCGCGCCTTTTTTCAGGCGCAGCGGTGCCCGGCCCCGCCGAGGGGCGGGACTGCGGACAAGGGGTGGATGAGGGCGGAGGGGGCGTGCCGTTCAGGAGATCGTTCAGGCGCCGCCCGCCTTCAGTGCATGGTCAGCGGCAGCTGAAGCTGGCAGCGCTTTCCATGTCGCCGCTGCCGTTGTAGTGGGCGGCCAGCGGATGGGGGCACAGCGGCCGGGTGCGCGTGGGCGACCAGGTGGCTGGCAGGTCGGCGTTGACGCCACCCGCGTTGCCTGCGCCGCGCGCACTGGCGATCACGCGGTCTGGGGCCTGGCCTTTCTCCACCCAGGCCACGAGGGAGCTGAGCATGTCGAACTGCTCGGTGGCCGGGCCGCCGCTGCAGTGGTTCATGCCGGGCACCAGGTACAGGCGGGCGAAGTCGGCTGCGTCGCCATGGTTGCGGCGCAGCGTGTCGTACCACTGCACGGTGTCGTCGCTGGAGAAGATGGGATCGGCCGTGCCGTGGTAGACCATGAGCTTGGCGCCCCGGTTGCGCAGCACGGGCAGCTTGCCGTAGTCGGGCGGGAGCATGAAGGACAGCGCGCTTTCGGTGTACAGCGCCGTCGTGGCCTGGACCTTGGCCAGCATGCTGTCCACGCTGCCTGTCAGCGCGAACTGCGGGCCGTTGAAGGTGGTGGGGTTCTCGGGTGGCGCCTGCCAGACCAGGCCCACGGCGCCGGTGTCCAGGTTCAGCGAGTTGGAGAATTTCCAGCCGGCCCAGCCGGCCGTATCCAGCCCCGCGTCATACGGGAAGCTGCTGTAGATGCGGCTGCCGCCGCTGGTGGCTGCGCCCTTGAACAGGCCGGCAATGGTGCTCTTTTGCTCGGCGCTGAGGCAGCTGCCGTCGCGCGCGCCGCCGCAGGTGGGCACGTCGCGCGACAGGTCGAAGCTCGCCTGGCAGGCTGCGCCGGCCTGCACCATGCCGTCGGTGGCGCCGTCCAGCGCATCGCACCGGGCCAGCACGGCCTGGCTGACCAGGCGGCGCTCTGCCTGGGTGAAGCCCGTGCCCAGGTCGGCGGGCGTGGTGGCCAGCCGGGCGTAGCCCTGGGCACCGGCAATGTTGGCAATGGCCGCCAGCGGCAGGCGCGTGCCGGGGTTGCCGGCAATGATGCCGTCGTACTGGTCGGCATAGCGCGAGGCCGCCACCATGGCGTGGCGCCCGCCGTTGGAGCAGCCGCCCAGGTAGGAGCGGTCCGGGCCCTTGCCATAGGCCGTCTGCAGCGCGCTGCGCGCCATGGGCGTGAGCTTGCCCACGGCCTGGTAGCCGTAGTCCAGCCGCGCCTGCGGGTCCAGGCCGAAGAAGGGGCCCAGGCTGCCTGCATGGCCCGCATCGGAGCTGAGCACGGCAAAGCCCATCTGCAGCGCATTGCCCAGCGGCCCGCCGCCCAGTGCGCCCACGGCCGTGCTCACGCTGCCGTCCAGGCCGCCGTTGGCCTGGTAGAAAAAGCGCCCGTTCCAGTCGCGCGGCAGGCGCATCTCGAAGCCCACGGCGTAGCTCTGGCCGTCGACGGTGCTGACGCGCTCGTGCATGCGGCCGGTCACGCGGCAGTGCTCGGCAATGGGCTTGCCTGCCACCGTCAGCGTGCCGGCAGCCACGGTCTCGGCGGCGGTGATGCGGGTGTTGGGAAAAGAGATCTTGGCCGCCAGGTCGTTGCACGACAGCAGGCTTGCCGGGCGGGCCTCGGCCAGTTGGGAAATGCCGTCGTTCGAGCCGCCGCAGGCGGCCAGCAGCAGGGCGGGAAGGGCGGCGGCCAGCGTGACCGGCAAGGCGCGGGAACGGGTCTTGTGGATCTTTCTGTCCATGTCTGTCTCCTCGGAAGGTGGTGTGAAGCCTCAGCGCGAAACCGTTGCGTGGCAGCCGTTGCCCGCTTCCGCATCGCTTTCTGATGGCCGCGATTTTGGTTATATTTAATAACCAATTCAAGCGGCCTTTGCAAAATTCTTATTGGGACTTCCCCTTGATGCCGGGGCAGGCAGCAGGCCGCACAGGAGACAGACATGGACCACGAAAAA
The DNA here is from genome assembly GCF_014170385.1 of Delftia sp. UME58. Lineage (NCBI taxonomy): Bacteria > Pseudomonadati > Pseudomonadota > Betaproteobacteria > Burkholderiales > Comamonadaceae > Delftia > Delftia sp. UME58. Next base: position 79,587 of record NZ_LZZV01000109.1, on the reverse strand, counting down.
CTGATTGCCATCGACATCCACACGCACGCCGAGGTGAGCTGCTGGAACCCGTTCGACAACTACGGCGAGGAATATGACCGTGCCGCCGACAGATACTTCGGCAACGGCCGCCGACCGACCATCGCCGAGACCGTGGCCTACTACCGCGAGCGCAACCTGGGCCTGGTGATGTTCACGGTGGACAGCGAGTCGCAGCTGGGCCGGCGCCGCATTCCCAACGAGGAGATCGCCGAGGCCGCGCGGGCCAACAGCGACATGATGGTGGCCTTCGCCAGCATCGATCCGCACAAGGGCCGCATGGGTGCGCGCGAGGCGCGGCGGCTGATCGAGGAAGAGGGCGTCAGGGGCTTCAAGTTCCATCCCACGGTGCAGGGCTTCCATCCCTACGACCGCATGGCCTGGCCGATCTACGAGGTGGTCGCCGAGCACAAGCTGCCGGCCATCTTCCACACGGGCCACAGCGGCATTGGCAGCGGCATGCGCTGCGGCGGCGGCCTGCGCCTGGCCTACAGCAACCCCATGCACCTGGACGATGTGGCCATCGACTTCCCCGACATGCAGATCGTGATGGCCCACCCCAGCTTTCCCTGGCAGGACGAGGCCTTGTCCGTGGCCCTGCACAAGCCCAATGTCTGGATCGATCTGTCGGGCTGGAGCCCCAAGTACTTTCCCCGGCAGCTGGTGCAGTACGCCAACACCCTGCTCAAGGACCGCGTGCTCTTCGGCAGCGACTATCCGCTGATCACGCCCGAGCGCTGGATGAAGGATTTCCAGGAAGCCGGCTTCAAGCCCGAGGTGATGCCCGGCATCCTCAAGGGCAACGCGGTGCGGCTGCTGGGGCTGGAGCAGCCGGCAGCGGAGAAGGCGGACTGAGCGCGCTCAGTTGTAGATCTTCTGCAGCAGCTGGATCAGCGTCCTGCGCTCGGCGTCGGTCAGGCGGTAGGTGGCATCCATTTCCAATTCCGCCGCCGTTCTTTCCGCCCGGGCCGTGAGTTCGGCGCCAGCCGGCGTCAGGTGCACGCCCACGGCGCGGCGGTCGGTGGGGTGGGTGCGCCGCTCGATCAGCTTGCGGCGCTCCAGCGCTGCGATCAGGCCCACCAGGTTGGGCGGCATCACATCCAGCGCCGCGCACAGCTGGCGCGAGGTGATGCCGGGGTTGTGGGACACCAGGGAGAGCACGGAGAACTCCACCATCTTGAGATCGTGGGTGGCCATGCGCTCCACGAAGACTTCGATGATGGACAGCGAGGCACGCCGGGCGTTGTAGCCCACCAGGGTGTGCAGGAAGGAGGCGTCGATGGACGGCCCCGGCGCTGCAGTGCTGGACGGGGCCGTGTTCTCTTCGGCAGGAGCGGGCTTGGGTGTGCGGGCGCGGGGCATGGGGACAAGGAGCTGAAAGCCGAATCATAGTGGGGCGCGGCTGCCATGTCCCGATGCCGGCGCAGCGGACTTGCTCTGGTGCTAGAAGTCGAAAAGATCGGAGAGAAAGCCTTCGCGCTTCTTGCGGCGGTAGCCATCGTGGCTGGAGTGCTCGCGCCGGTCATGGGATCCGTCAGGGCCCGCGCGCCGTTCCTGCGGGCGTTCATAGGCTGCTGGCGCTGCGGGTGCCTGGGCGGCGGAGCGCTCGATGAGCTTGTCCAGTTCTCCGCGGTCCAGCCAGACGCCGCGGCATTGGGGGCAGTAGTCGATCTCTATGTTCTGGCGCTCGGAGATGATGAGCGTGGCATCTCGGCAGGCGGGACATTGCATGACAGTTTCACCTTTGCCTGTTCAGGCAGTGGCTCCATCGGCAACGATGGAGTGTGGGCCGGGCTGTTATGCGTTGAGATCTCCAGCGAAGGCCGTTCGACTGCGGGGGCGGTGGATAGTTCCGCCGCCCGAAGCGCCATTTCCATGTCGTGCCGTGCCATGCGACCTTGATGGCAGGCCTGGTATTGACTATGAATGAACGTTCGTTCATTATTCGAGGCATGAAAAAGAAGGAAGACATCAGCGAGCGCCGGGCCGTCATCGTGGAGGCGGCCCTGCAGTGCTTCGTGGAGCGCGGCTTTCACTGCACCAGCATGCGCGACATAGCGCAGATGGCGTCGGTGAGCCTGGGCAATCTGTACAACCACTTCGACAGCAAGCAGGCCTTGATTGCCGAGGTCGCCACGCAGGAGCAGACCGAGCTGCTGCCCTTGCTGCAGGCGCTGGAGCAGGCAGCAGCCCCTTCGCTGCCTGTGGTGGCGCAATTCCTGGCCGCCTACCAGGCGCTGTGCCGCCAGCGGGAATGGGCCGTGCTCAGCGCCGAATGCCTGTCCGAGATCGCGCGTTCGCCCGGGCTGGCGCCGGCCTTCGAGGCCAACCGCAGGCGCATGCTCGACGGCCTGGCAGGCTTCATGGAGCGCGGGGCGCAGCAGGGCCTCTTGCGGCCTGCCGTGCCCGTGCGCCTGGCCGCGCAACTGCTGCTGGACGCCGTGGAAAGCGATGCCCTGCGCTTTGCGCTGGCGGTGACGCCGCAAGAAGACGCGGGGGCGGATGAAGGGGTCGATGTGCGGCATCCCGCCTTGCTGGCCTGCCTTCTTGGAGGCGAGGCACGGGGAGACGCGACATGAGGCACGCCACCGGCAGGGGCGCCCGCCTGGCGGGGCTGGACCTGGCGCGCTACCTGGCGCTGGCGGGCATGGTGTTCGTCAACTTCAAGCAGGCCATGCATCCCGCGCTGCAGGAGCCTGGCTGGCTGCTGTCGTTCTTCCATTTCCTGGAGGGCAAGGCCTCGGCCACCTTCGTGGTGCTGGCGGGCCTGGGCCTGGTGCTGGCCACGCGCTCGCTCGAGTCGGCCACGGCGCGCCTCTGGACGCTGCGCCGCGCGCTGTTCCTGCTGGTGGCCGGCTGGATGAACCTGCTGATCTTTCCGGCCGACATCATCCACTACTACGCGGTGTATTTCGTGCTGGCCATCGCCTGGCTGCAGGCCGGCACCGCTGCGCTGCTGGCCGGCATGGCGGCCGTGGCCGCGCTGTCCGCCTGGGCCTTGCTGCAGCTGGACTACAGCCAGGGCTGGGACTGGGCCAGCCTGTCCTACCAGGGCCTGTGGGAGCCGGCTGGCTTTGCGCGCAACCTGCTGTTCAACGGCTTCCATCCGGTGCTGCCGTGGTTTGCGTTCTTCCTCTGCGGCATGCTGCTGGCACGCCTGCCGCTGGCCGAGCCGCGCGTGCAATGGGGCCTGGTGGCTGCGGGCGGCTTGATGGCGGGCTTGGCCTGCGCCGTCTCGGCACTTGCGGCACAGAGTGAATGGGCTCCCTGGCTGGCCACCGGCCCCATGCCGCCCGGCCCAGCCTACCTGCTGATGGGCCTGGGCTGCGCCAGCATTGCCATCGGCGCCTGCCTGCGGCTGGCCGACCGCTGGCCCGGTGGACCGTGGCGCGGCCTGCTGCCGGCCGGGCGCATGACGCTGACCCTGTACCTGGCACACATCCTCATCGGCATGGGCCTGCTGGAGGCCCTGGGCGCGCTGGACGGATCACGCAGCCTGCGCGAAGTGGCCGTGGCGGCCGCGCTGTACGTGATCGTCGCCAGCCTGGCCGCCTGGGCCTGGAGCAAGAAGGTGGCGCAGGGGCCCGTGGAGTGGGTGATGCGGCGGCTGACGGCCGTGGGCTGATGCGGCCCGCAGCAGGATTGTCCCGGTCCTGCACCCTTGGCGACCCTGCTGTAAGATAGCCCTCCGCTCCGGGGTGCACGCCAGTGCTGAGATCCACACCCGAGAACTTGAACCGGGTCATTCCGGCGGAAGAAGAGCTTGCACCCCTGCGTGGCCGCCCATGCGCCACGGGCGGGGGAGCCTTCGGAGCATCACGTCCCAGCTCTCGAAGGAATTCCATGGACAAGGCCCGGCCCCAGGCGGCTTCTCTGGTCGCAGACCTGCTTGCATTCATCGCCATGGACGGCTGCACCGACGAGCAGTTCGACGCACTGGCGCTGCGGCTGTTCGCCTACCAATACGAATCGAATGCGCCGTTTCGCAGCTTCTGCCAGCGGCGCGGCGCCACGCTGCGCAATGTGAAGACCTGGAGCGACATTCCCGCCGTGCCGATTGACGCGTTCAAGGCCATGGAGCTGCGCAGCGAGCCGGCCTCGCCCTCGGAGCGCGTGTTCATGACCAGCGGCACCACGGGCCAGGCCAAGGGGCTATCTTCCCGCGGGCGCCACTTCCATCCCGCGCTCCATGTCTACGATGCGTCGATGACGCGCAACTTCGCGCAGCGCTTCATGGCCGGGCACGAGCGCCTGCCCATGGGCATTCTCTTTCCCGACGAGCAGGCCATGCCCAACTCTTCGCTGGCCCACTACCTGACGCTGGCCATGTCGGAATTCGGCACTCCCGACAGCCGCTACTTCCTCACCCCCGAAGGACTGGACATGCCCGGCCTGTGCGCCGCGCTGCAGGAGTCCGAGCGCAGCGGCCGCCCCTATGCGCTGCTGGGCGCCAGCTTCAGCCTGGTGCATGTGATGGATGCGCTGCGCGAGCAGGGCCGCAGCTTTTGCCTGCCGCCGGGCAGCCGCATCCTGGACACGGGCGGCTACAAGGGCCAGTCGCGCGAGCTGCCGCTGGAGGATTTCTACGCCGACCTGTGCCGGCTGCTGGGCGTGCCGCGCAGCCACTGCATCAACATGTACGGCATGACCGAGTTGAGCACGCAGTTCTATGACGACGGCAATGCCACACTGCCCTCGGTCAAGTCGGGGCCGCACTGGATACGCTCGCGCCTGGTCGAGCCCGTCACCGGGCGCAGCGTGGCGCCCGGCGAGCGCGGCATTCTCGTGCACTGCGACCTGGCCAACTACAACGCGGTCACCACCATCCTCACCGAGGACGTGGGCCTGTGGGCCGGCCATGGCGAGAACAGCGGTTTCCTGTTGCTGGGGCGTGCCGAGGGCGCAGCGGCCAAGGGCTGCTCGCTGGCGGTCGATGAATTCGTGAAGGCTGCGGCGGCATGACGACGGAGCGGATCACGGCCGGCTACCTGCCCGAACTGCCTGGTTTGCGCGAGGACGAGGTGCAGTGGCATGTACTGCCCTTCGAGCGCGGCGGCATGCGGCTGGAAGTCTCCGTGCCCCTGCTGACCGGCCCGCAGATGCATGCGCTGGCAGCCCATGTGCGCCGTGCCGCCGACCGCCACCTCAGGGCCATGCCCGTGGCCGAGATCATCGACGCCATCGACCGCGCCATTGCCCGCCTGCTGGACCGCAGCGATCCCTATCGGCGCCAGGCCGAGGCCTGGCTGCCCGTGGTCAGCGGCTATGACGCCGACATGGTGCGCCTGGGGCTGACGGGCTTCTTCAAGACCTTTCGCGCCGCGCAGCTGCGGCGCTTCGTGGCCGAGGACTTTGCCAACCCGGCCGTGCTCGACGGCTTCCAGCCCGCGCCCAAGGGCGGCGCGGTGCGTGCTTTCGGCCCCGACCTGCTGATGCACAGCTGGGCGGGCAATGTGCCTGCGCTGTCCCTGTGGAGCCTGGTCTGCGGCCTGCTGGTCAAGGCGCCCGCCATTGGCAAGCTGGCCAGCGCCGAGCCGCTGTTCGCGGGCTGGTTCGCGCGGCTGCTGGCCGAGGTCCACCCGCCGCTGGCCGATTGCCTGGCCGTGGTGTGGTGGAGCGGTGCGGATGGCGCGGATGGAGATGCCGCCGCCGCGCTTCACGCCGAGGCCGACACCGTGCTCGCCTACGGCGGCAACCAGACGCTGCAGGCACTGCGCCAGCGCCTGCCCGTGACCACGCGCTTTCTGCCGCACGGCCACAAGCTGGGCTTTGGCATGGTGGGCGCTGCCGCGCTGGACACGCTCAAGGCGCCTGCCGTGGCGCGGCTGGCGGCCTGGGACGTGATGCGCTATGACCAGCAGGGCTGCTACTCGCCCCATGTCTTCTACGTGGAGCGCGGCGCCCCCGTCTCTGCGCGTGCCTTTGCCGACTATCTGGCGGCCGAGCTGGCCAACCTGCAGCGGCGCTTTGCGCGCCGGCCGCTGGAGCTGGAGGAGGGCGCCGCCGTGGCCCGCTGGCAGCAGTCCGTGGAATGGTCGGGCGACGCGCAGCAACTGCTGGGTCCCGTTGACGCGCCCTGGAGCGTGGCGTACAGCGACAGCCTGCAGCCGCTGGCGCCCACGGCCCTGTACCGGACGATTGCCGTGGTGGGAGTGGACCGCCTGGATGACGCCGTGCCCGTGGCGGCCGCGCAGCGCGAATACCTGCAGACGGCCGGCATTGCCGCCTCGCCCGAGCAGTTGTACCGGCTGGCCGGCCTGCTGGGCGCGGCCGGCGTCACGCGCATCAGCGCCATCGGCTCCATGAGCATGCCCGAGGCCGGCTGGCACCATGACGGCCGCTTCAACCTGCTGGACCTGGTGCGCATGACCGAGATCGAGCAATCTGCCGAGGCGGCGGCGCAGCCGTTCGCCCCGTATGCGGATTGACATCCATGCACACCGGCACGACGGGCATGACGGGCATGACGGGCATGACAGACGGGACTGACGGCATGGCGTTTCTCGATATCGAACAGGTGGTGTTCACCTACCCGGGCCGCCCGCCGGTGGTGGACGGCGTGGACTGGCGCGTGCAGGCCGGTGAGGTCCACTGCCTGCTGGGCCGCAGCGGCTGCGGCAAGACCACCTTGCTGAAGCTGGCGGCGGGGCTGCTCAGGCCGCAGTCGGGCCGCATCCTGCTGCGCGGCGCAGAGCTGGCCGAGCCCGGCCCGCAACTGGGCTTCATGTTCCAGGCGCCCACGCTGCTGGAGTGGCATACGGCGCTGGGCAATGTGCTGCTGCCCGTGTCGCTGCAAAGGCGCCCCGCGCCGCAGGACGAGCAACGCGCCCTGGCGCTGCTGGAGCAACTGGGCCTGGCCAGCCACGCGCAGCGCCATCCGCGCCATCTCTCGGGCGGGCAGCAAAGCCGCGTGGCGCTGGCACGGGCGCTGGTCCTCGATCCGCCGCTGCTGCTGCTGGACGAGCCCTTTGCCGCGCTGGACGCCATCACGCGCGCCGAGCTGCAGGACGACCTGCTGCGCACCTGCCGCGAGCGCGGCACCACGGTGCTCTTCGTCACCCACGACATCAACGAGGCCGTCTACCTGGGCGACCGCATCGCCCTCATGCACGGCGGGCGCATCGTGGCCGATATGGCGGTCGATCTGCCCGCGCCGCGCACCCAGGCCATGCGCCACGGGCCGGCGTTCAACGAGCACTGCGCCCGCGTGCGCGCAGCCATGGACAGGACGGCGGCATGACGGTGTCCTTGTTCCATGCCCGCCTGCTGGCCGCCGCGCTGGCGCTGGTCCTGCTGGGCCTGTGGGAGCTGCTGGTGCGGCAATGGGGCCTGTCCGCCCTGGTGCTGCCGGCGCCCTCGGCCATTGCGGCATCGCTGTGGACGGGGCTGGCCACGGGCTATTTCTGGCCGCACATCCGGGCGACGCTCCAGGCCCTGCTGCTGGGGCTGGCGGCCGGCAGCGCGATCGGCCTGCTGGCGGGCATGGCCCTGGCTGAATCCGAGCTGCTGGAGCGTGTGCTCAAGCCCTATGTGGTGGTCAGCCAGGTCGTGCCCAAGCTGGCGCTGGCGCCGCTGTTCGTGCTGTGGTTCGGCTTCGGCATGCTGCCCACGGTGCTGATCACCGCGCTGATCTGCTTTTTCCCGCTGATGGAAAACACCTTGACCGGCCTGCGCCAGGTCGATGCCCAGCGGCTGCAGCTGTTTCGCATGCTGGGCGCCACGCGGCTGCAGACGCTGCTGCGCCTGAAGCTGCCCACGGGCCTGCCCGCCATTCTTGCGGGCCTGCGCGTGGCCGTGGTGCTGGCCCTGGTCGGCGCCGTGGTGGCCGAGTTCATGGGCGCCAGCCGCGGCCTGGGCGCCGTGGTCATTGCCGCCCAGGGAATGATGGACACCACCCTCATGTTTGCGGCCCTGGTGCTGATCGCCGCCATGGGCCTGCTGCTGTACCAGGCCTGCCTGGTGCTGGAGCGCCGGCTGCTGCGCTCGCGCGCCGCCTGACCACACTGAACACTCCCGAAACCTTTTCCCAAAGCGCCATGCACACACCGCAATCCCCCTTCCTCACCCGCCGCAGCCTGCTGGGCGCCACCGCTGGCCTGGCAGGCCTGGCTCTGGCCGGCACCTCGGCAGCGGCCGCGCCTGCCCAGGGCAAGATCCGCCTGGCCGGATGGAGCAAGCCCATCAGCGAGATCACCAACATCCTGGCCGAGCCCGACAAGGGCTTCTTCAAGGCCCAGGGCGTGGAGCTGGCCTACCTGCCCGGCGCAGGCGGCGGCGACGCCATCCGCAACATGCTCAGCGGCCAGGCCGACGTGGCCTTCACCGATCCCGGCTCCTTCTTCATGGCGCTGGACAAGGGCGAGAAGCTGGTCGCCATCTACGACATCTACCCGCAGAACGTGTTCAACGTGGTCTCGCTCAAGTCGGCAGGCATCCGCAAGCCGGCCGACCTCAAGGGCAAGAAGATCGGCGTCTACAGCCTGTCCAGCGGCACGCGCCAGAACCTGCTGGTGATGCTGCACCAGGCCGGCCTCAAGGAATCGGACGTGACCATCGTCGTCACCGGCCTGCTCAACTTCGCGCCGCTGATGCAGGGTCAGGTCGATGCCACGGCCGCCACCGACACCGGCCTGGCCGTGGGCCTGCGCAAGGGTATTGGCGAGGTCGATGTGATGCAGGTGCGCGATCACCTCAACATCTCCAGCGACATGTTCGTGGTGCGCGAGGACACGCTGCGCGACAAGAAGGACCTGCTGCGCGCCTTCCTCAAGGGCTACCGCGACAGCGCCGCCTGGATGATGGCCAACCCCGATGAGGCCGCCACGCTGGCCGGCAAGCACGCCATCGACGGCACCCAGCGCGATATCAACCTGGACGTGATCCGTCTGCGCAATGCGTCTTCGCAGCCGCTGCAGGCCGGCAAGCCGCTGGGCAGCTTCGACCTGGCCGCCCTGCAAAAGGGCGCCGACGCCTACCGCGCGCTGGGCATGGTGCAAAGGCAGATCAAGGTGTCCGACGTGGTGGACACCAGCCTGCTGCCCGGGGCCTGAGATGGCACAGCCGTCTTCCCTGGGACTGCAAGGCAAGGTGGTGCTGGTCACCGGCGCCGGCCGCGGCATAGGCGCGGCCATTGCCATCGCCTTTGCGCGCGAGGGTGCCACCGTGGTGGTCAACCACCTGTCCAACGATGAGGCCGCTGCCCGCACCGTGGCGGCCTGCCAGGCGGCGGGCCAGGAGTCAGGCGGCGACGCCTGGGCCGTGAAGGCCGACGTGGGCTCGCAGCCTGCGGTGCTGGCCATGGCCGATGCCGTGGCGCGCGAGGCGGGTGCCATCGACATCGTGGTCAACAACGCCTTCAAACCCTACGCCTTCGACCCCGAGCGCCGCCGCCGCTTCGACGACCTGCAATGGAGCGACTACCAGGCCCAGTACGACGGTGCCGTGGGCGCGGCCTTCAATGTCTGTCGCGCGGTTCTGCCGCAGATGCGCCAGCGGGCGCGGGGCAGCATCGTCAACATCGCCAGCAACCTGGTGGAGCACCCCGTCGTGCCCTACCACGACTACACCACGGCCAAGGCCTCGCTGGTGGCCTTCAGCCGCAACCTGGCCAGCGAGCTGGGGCCCGTGGGCATACGCGTCAACTGCGTTGCGCCGGGCCTGGTCTATCCCACGCAGGGCACGCAGGACACGCGCGAGTCCTTCCGAGAATCGCTGATGGCCGCCACGCCGCTGCGCCGCCTGGCAAGCCCCGAAGACGTGGCGGGGCCGGTGCTGTTCCTGGCCTCGGAACTGAGCGGCTTCATGACGGGACAGGTGCTGTTCGTCGATGGCGGACTGGTGATGCGCTGAGCCTGTCCTAGAACTGTTCCCACTCCTCCGCCATCTCGGCCGCCGTGGCGCGGCGGGGTGCCGTGGTCCTGGCAGGCAGCGCCAAAGGCGCGCTGGAGGCCGCAGCCGCTGCCGCGCGCAAGGGCTGGGTGCGGGGCGCGGCGGGTGCCAGCGCTGGGGAAGGTTGGACGGTCTTTGCGCGTGCCGGCGCGGCCGTTGCCACCGACATCGACATGGCCTGTGCGCGGGCTGCGCTCTCATCCAGCCGGAACACGCTGACCAGTTGCACCAACTGCGCGGCCTGCCGGTTCAGGCTGTCGGCGGCGGCTGCGGACTCTTCCACCAGGGAGGCGTTCTGCTGTGTCACCTGATCCAGTTGCTGCACCGCATCGCTGACCTGGGTCACGCCTTGGGACTGCTCCTGCGTGGAGGCACCGATGTCGGAGATCAGTTCGGCCACGCGGTGCGTCTGGGTGACGATGTCGTTCATGGTGCTGCCGGCCTCGGCCACCTGGCGGGAGCCGGCGGCGACCTTGCCCACGCTCTCGCTGATCAGGCCCTTGATCTCCTTGGCCGCGTTGGCGCAGCGCTGGGCCAGGGAGCGCACCTCCGAGGCGACCACCGCAAAGCCCTTGCCTTGTTCCCCGGCACGCGCGGCCTCCACGGCGGCGTTGAGCGCGAGGATGTTGGTCTGGAAGGCGATGGCGTCGATCACGCCGATGATTTCCTCGATCTTGCGCGAGCTGTGCGTGATGTCCTCCATGGTGCTGACCACGCCATGCACCACCTCGCCGCCGTGCACGGCCGTTGCGCTGGCCGACTGGGCCAGACCCGAGGCACTGCGCACCGTGTCCACGTTCTGCTGGATGGTGGCGGTCATCTGCTCCATGGAGGCGGCCGTTTCCTCCAGGTTGGCGGCCTGTTCTTCCGTGCGTGCGCTCAGGTCGGCATTGCCCGAGGCGATCTGGCTGGCGCCCGTGGCAATCGATTCGCTGCTGTGGCGCACCTGGCTGACGATGTCGGCCAGGCTCGCGCGCATGGAGTCCAGCGCAGCCAGCAGGCTGGTAGTGTCACCGGGCCGCAGCGCCACGGCCACCGCCAGGTTGCCCTTGGCGACTTCCTGCGTGATCTGCGCCGCGTAGGCGGGCTCCCCGCCCAGCAGGCCCGTGATGCGGCGCGTGATGGCCCAGCCCACCAGCGCGCCCGTGGCCAGGGCGGCCAGCGCCAGGGACAGCATCAGCCGCCCGGCAGCCAGGGATTTTTCCTCGGAAGCATGCGCCGTTTCCGTGGCACGCACCTGTTGATGGGCCAGGATGTCATTGATGGAGGTGAAGAACGCGTCCTGGCGTTTGCGGAACTCCCCGCTTTCGCCGAGCATGGCCGAGACGGCCTGCAGGTCGTGGCGCGTGGCCGCCTCCATGAACTGGTCGAGCAGCGGCAGATAGGCAATGCGCGCGTTCTTCATGTTGTCGTACAGGGCAACGCCCTGCGGTGTGCTCAGGCCTTCGCGGAACTTCTCCATCAGCTGGCCGATCTTCTGGCGCTGTGCATCCAGCGCGGCCTTGGCCAGCTTCTTTTCCGCGGCGTCCTCCATCAGCGCCATGCTGCGCACGCCGCGAAAGATGAACTCCACCGAGCCCTTGATCTCCACCAGCCTGAGCAGGCTGGTGATCCGCGTGTCGGCCAGGTAGGACACATCATCGGAGGCCTGCACCAGCTGGGCGCGGCCATACAGCGCGATCGATAGCGCAATGGCAATGAGAATCGAAAATCCCAGACCCAACATGGAGCCCGTCTTCATGTTTTTCAGGTATGTCATGCGTATTCCTTTCAGTATTCAATATGGCTGCGTGCCATGCAATCGGGCCGCATTGCATAAGAATCCGGGTCACGCCAATCGATGATGGCGTACCCAGAGAGACGGTGGTATTCCATAATGTCCGGAGAAATCTCTGGAAAATGATGAGAGCGAGGAATAACCCAGCTGCGAAGAAATCTGTCCTATGCTCTGGTCGGTGGTCAGCAGCGATTCGGCCGCAAGATGGATACGGCTTTGTCTTATATATTCTCCGATACTGCACGACCGGCTGTTGCGAAAGGAAACCTCCAATGTGCGCCGGCTGACGCGGCAATGGTCGGCAATGGTCTGGATCGGTAGTTTCTTGTCCAGGTTTTCTTGTATGTATTGGAGGGCGCGCTTGACATAGGCGGGTTCCAGATCGTGCAGCCGTGCCTCGTCCATCGCCGTGAATCTGGATTTCTCCAGATAGGGGCTGATGGCCATGCTCTTGAGCCGCATGATGTTCAGCGCCTTCAGCGTGGACAGGGCGCCTGCAAAATCGCCCTGCGTCTCCTGTATGTGGTACTCGTAGACCAGGGCATTGCGGTACAGGCCCTCGAGCTGGTAGGTCTGGGCCGTGGACTTTGCCAGCACCACCGCCTGCAGGGCCTGGGCATACTGGCGCTTGCTGCAGTGCACCAGTGCGCTGCTGAGCCAGGCCCAGCCGGCAATCGGCGGGTTCTTGATCTGGTGGCGGACGCCGATGCCTTCAATGGCACGGATCACGCAAGCGGCTTCGCGGCGGCCCGCATCCAGCCCTTTGACCGAGAGCTGCAGCAAATCGCTGTAGGGCCATGCCAGGCCCGCTGGCAGCTGGCGGCCGACCCGTTCCAGCAGCGCCTGCAGGTCGGCGCTGTCGGGTGCCGCGGCACCGAGCTGGACCAGGCCTGAATCCGGGGGCGGGCCGCACCACAGATTCTGGTGATTCTTGTAGAGATAGATCTTCCACAGAATCTGCGCCCTGGCCCAATTGATCAGGGCGGACAGCCAGGGCGTGACGCCTGGCGCCATCAATGCGAAATCATGGTCCTTGCCTTCGATCAATTGCAGCGCGGTATCCAGCTCACCGAGCCGGCTGTGCGCCAGCGCCCTCACATAGGTGGCGCAGGCCATGGATTCCGGCTGCAGCAGCGCGGGATTGGCCATTGCCGCAGTGGCCAGTGCAATCGCATTGCGCTCCTCGCCAAGTTGACAATGGATGAAGGCGGCCGCAATGCGGCATGAGACCACGCGGTCAGGCATGCGGTGCAGCTCGAAGATGGCCTGTGCCTCTTGCACATATCTGAGCACCAGCATGGGATATATGGAAGGCTCGGGCCATTTGCATGCCTGTAGCAGTTCCTCGGCCCGGCTGATTTTTTTATATCCAGTATCGGCTTGCTGGTGATGGTCGGATATTGTTCTCCATAATCTGGATGCGCTCTCATCTTGGTGGCCGTGGATGTGGTGCGTCAAAAGATTGAATGAGTAAGAATTCTTATATGAAAAAATCAATGAACAGGCGGGTGTGATGCATTTTCCCGATGAGTTCATCGGCAAGGTGTTTCAGAACACCTCCTGGGAAACACTGATTGACTGGAAGAATCTTACAGGTTGAACAAACAATTGTTTACATTTGGTTTTTATTTTTCTTGCCGGATTGCGCAGCCACTTGTCCTTTTGCGAAACTTTCTCTCTTTTAAATCGCCTAATTCACTGATTGGACAGGCTTTTTCTGATTGGAAAAATCCATTCAAATAGGTGAAATATTCCCTGGTTTTCATGGGGTTGTTACAGCGCACAGGCTCCAGCCAGGCTGCCATGTCGGCATGGCAGGCGCTGGCCGCGCCTGTCCCGGCAATCAGAAGGCGTGCGATATGCCCAGCAGCACCGAGCTGGGCCGGCTGCCTGCCTGTACCACCGGCCCCGCATTGCCGACACCGGCTGGAACATGCGCGTGGAAGCCCGCGAGATGATCACCTCGCAGCAACTGCGCGCCCTGCGCGCCGGAGAGCTGGACCTGGGTTTGAGGCGCCCCGGCAAGGGCGAGCCACTGGCCGAGGAAGTGGCGATCCCTACTGCCTGGCCATGGCGCCATCCCGTCCACTGGCGGCTGGCGAAGGCGCCCTGCCTCTGCAGTCTGCTGCGCATGGCCCTTCGTGGGCTTTGCGCGCCTTGGCCTCAGCCAAGGAGCCACAGCAGCGCGGCTGCAGAGGCAAGAAGCAGGGCCGCAGCCAACCCCTGGCTGTACCGATGGTTCACGAACGCGGCCAATACGCAGCACGTGGCGCAGCCAAGGAAGAGCGCCGCACCGCTCCACGCTGCAAACCATTTGGAGAACAGCAACAGGCCCAGGCCCGCGAGTGCGCAGACTCCTGGTGCCTGCCAATTCCTTGGGCTGCTGTGGACGCCCTGCAGCCACCACAGCAGCAGCGACGCCACGAGCAGGCCGGGTCCGGCAAACCTGGGCCACCCTTCCAGCCAGGAAACGAATACCCGCTCCGTCCGAAATCTGTGGATGCTGATGACAAGCACTTCCCCTGTGCTTGTCGCCGACCAGATGGCGCTGAAAAAGGACCAAGTGGCAGGCAGCAAAAGCAGCAGGCCGATTGCAAAGGCACATTTCGCCTGGGACTGTTCGGTGGTCATGGATGCAGGGGCAGCGCGCTGGGTGCAATCAGCCGGGGTTTGGTGAGAAGCCGGCATTCTTTCATGATCGACCGGCTGGGAAGCGCGACAGGCGCAAGCGCCACTTGAAGGGACGAATAAAGCAAAAGACTATGCCGCAGTCAATGGCCTGCAATGGGTGCTCCAGGCCCGGCACGATGATGGTCTGTGCGCAGGGCCCTGCGCATGCTGTGCCTTTCAAGCACACGGGCGAATATCCGCAAGCCGTGGCGTGGAGTGATCTATGCAATTACCTGTTTTCAGGTATGTGCGCGATGCAGGCGACCGGATAAAGTAAGAAGTCGTCAGCAGAGCAGTCATTTGTAACCAGCCCCAAGGCGGCGCAAAGGTCTGCCTTGTCTTTTCTGTTCGTCTTTTCCGGCAAGGCCCATGCTGCAACGTTTCCATTTCCCCGCTCGTGGCGTCGGCTTCGTACAGGCGTGCAGCGCTCTTGCTGCTGCCGTTGCCTTGCCGGCCGCCCAGGCCCAGAGCATCACGGTGGCACCGCTGGCAGCCGTGACGCCGACGGCGATTCCTGTGGACCACCCTGGCGCTCTTGCGCTGCTGGCGTTGGCTTTGGGGGCCTGCCTTGTGCGGGGTGTGCAAAAAGGGCGGATCTCCCTGGTCGGCCTGCGTGCCTGGGCCATGGGCGGTGCTGTTGTCGTGACCGCGGCCACGGCGGTCTGGGGCGAGCGGGTGCAGGCCCAGATTCAGGAATTGCAGGAAGCCTTCAGCCAGGCCGCAGGCGAGACGCTCACCGTTCCCGTGCAGACGACAGCGCTGGGTGCCGATGGCGCACCGCAGGGATTCCTGCCCGTGGTCTATCGCAACCAGACATCGGTGCGGCTGAAAATCACCGGCATCACGCACCCTGTGTGGAACACCTGCTTTCCGCTGGGCGTGCCCGGCGCGATTCCCTCGACGGCCCCACGTCCCGGCAGCGCCTGCGCAGTCGGCGCCGCGCTGGAGGCGGGCGATTCCTGCTGGGTGGACGTGGCGCAACTGTGCGCCGAGGCGGCGGATACCGTGCGCGGCAGCCATCCCAGCGTGCTCGTCCCCGATACCGTGAAGGTGGCCCCGGGAGGGCAAGGCACGGGCAACGTGCTGGTCAACGACGCCGATCCGGATGGCCCGCTGACCGTCACCCGCTTCACCTATGAAGGCCAGACCGTGGCGGCGGGCAGTTCCAGGACCGTGGCCGGGCGAGGCACTTTGGCGCTGCAGCCCAACGGCGCATTCACCTTCCAGGCGGATGCTGGCTACAGCGGCAACTACCCTCTGGTCATCGGCTATGCCACGCAGACAGGAGCATCCAGCACGTTGAGCATTTCCGTGAACCGGGCGCCCGTGGCCCACAGCGATACAGCTGCCACCAGCGCTGCTACGCCAGTCACCATTGCCGTGCGCAGCAATGACACGGATGCCGATGGCGACAGCCTCACCGTCACCGGCGTGAGCCAGGGCGCACAAGGCTCCGTGGTGATCGATGCCATCACGGGCAACCCTGTCTATGCGCCGAACAGCTGGTTTTCCGGCAAGGACAGCTTCACCTACACCATCAGCGACGGCAATGGCGGTTCCGCCACGGCCAGCGTGACGGTGACTGTTCAAGCAGCGCCTGCCGGCAATCAGCCTCCGGTGGCCGTGGCGGATTCGATTTCCGTGGCCGAAGGGAGCACAGCCACCGTGTTGGTGGGGGGCTCGCCCAGCCTGCTGGCCAACGACACGGATCCTGACGGCGATCCGCTCGTCGCGGTGCTGGTGACAGGTCCTGTGCACGGAACCTTGGCCCTGAATGCGAATGGCACCTTCGGCTACACCCACAACGGCAGCGAGACGACTTCCGATAGCTTCACCTACCGTGCCAGCGACGGGCAGGCCATGGGAAACATCGTCACCGTTTCCATCACGGTCACTCCCGTGAACGATGCACCGGTCGCCGTGGCAGATCAATTGATGGTTGCCACGGACATCCCGCTGAGCATCAGCTTTGCCACGCTGCTGGCCAACGACACGGATGCTGACGGTGTCAACCTGACCATCACCTCGGTTCATGCGCCGGTCAATGGCAGCCTTGCATCGCAGGCGGGCGGGGTGCTGTTCACGCCCGCTGCAGGCTACGAAGGACCGGCCAGATTTCTCTACACCGTCAGCGATGAGCACGGCGCTACCAGTACCGCAACGGTCAATCTGTCAGTTGGAGCGGCCAGCGCTCCTTCGGTCGTTGTCCTGAAGTCCGCGCTGGCCATCGCGCACGGCACAGGCGGGACCAGCGTCAGGTTTCCGATCACCACGAAGCTGGTGGATACGGATGGCTCGTAGACCCTGTCGATCAGGATCAGTGGAGAGCGGCGGCTATGCGGGCAGCTCGGCCAACGAATACATCACGGCTGCCGCGGGAACCCCTGCACTTCGAGATCACGGGGGGCGATACCTGGGTCCATGTCAGCCACGCGGGCGGCTTCGGTGCAGACTCCCATGCGGTGGGTGCAAGCTACTGGGCATCGGCCGAGACACAGCAGATCATCCTGGAAGGCGTGAATCTGCAGACGCTGTATTCCGGTGCCACCACGGATCAGCAGATCATCACCCAGCTGCTGAACAACAATAAATTGATGGTGGATTGAGGCTGCCGTTCGGGCCTCGTCGTGCGAGAAATGCTCCCGCAGCTCAACGCCGCTCTTGTGCAGGCGCAGACTGCTCCTGGCCCGCCTTGGTCGCGCGGGGCGGTGCCACCGGCATGGGAAACCCGACAAGCGCGAGCGCCACTGCGAAAGGCAGCAGGCAGTAGAAGAGCACGCGCTTGAGCTTCATTCGCCGGAATTGAGGGTGCTTGCGCAGCCTTCAAGTGGGCTGTGCCCCGTCTACATGAAATTTCTCGTATGCAGCGAAGCCAGCCGCTCTGCGTGTTCCCGCTCGAACCCCAGCCGCAGCAGCTTGGAAAACCGGCCATCGGCCATGTCGCGCATGAGCTGCTGCACGCGGGCGGCGCCCCGGGCCAGGGCTTCGGGGGTGAGGGCGCCGGCGGCGATGAGGATCAGGGCGTCGAAGACTTCCTCGTTCAGGCCCGAGGTGCCGGCCAGGTTGTCGAAGCGCTGCTCCACGGCCTGGGCCAGCTGGTGCTGGAAGCCGGGCTCGTGCTGCAGGCGGTACAGCAGGTGGGACATGCCCAGGGCCACATGGCGCGCCTCGTCGCGCGCGGCCAGGCGGCAGATCTGGCGGGTGAGGGGGTCGGGCGCCTCGGTCTGCAGGAACTGCAGCAGGTGCACGAAGGTACCTTCGCCCAGCACCGACAGCAAAAAGCCCGCCACGGAAAAATCCGTCTCGTCCAGCAGGCTCTTGAGCGAGGCCTGACCGCCCGCCGTGGACAGGGCGGGCTCGCGGCCGTGGCGGCGGATGCGGCGCGTGAAGACATCGATATGTCGCGCCTCGTCGGCCACCTGGATGGCCAGCGCCGCCTGCAGCTCGCGGTAGTGCGGGTGCAACTGGCCCAGGAAGCGCGCAGGCACCAGCAGGGCCGCGTTCTCGTTCTCCACCATATAGGTCATGAGCTGGACGATGGCGTCCTCCACGGGAGCGGGCAGCTCGGGTGCATCGCACCAGTCGATGTCGGTGTCGGCATTCCACTGCGCGGCCACGGCCTGGGCGTAGAGGTCGGCGGCGCTGTCGGTCCAGACCTGCAGCTTGTCGCTGAGCCGGAAATGGAAGGCCGGAGCCCCGGCTTCCACCTGCGCGCCCCGCGCCGCCAGGCCCCAGAACGGCTGGGCCTGCGCGGCCACGGCATCGCTGCCCGCGCGTGCATCGCTGCGGCCCGTGTGCGCCGCGCCGCGCCAGCGCCCGGCCTGGGCGCCGCCGCGCGCGACGATGGCCATGGCCTGTGCAGCACCCGCGCCGTCCTCCCAGCGCAGGCCGTGGCCCTGGTCGCGGCACCAGCCCGACAGCTGGGCCTGCCAGCCCGGCGCGCTGCCGGTTACGCGCAGCTGCCCGCCCACGGGCAGCGCGGCCAGCGCGTGCTTGACCAGAAGATGGGCACCGGCATCGAAGCCCAGGCCCTGCAGGTCGATGACAGGCAGATCGGCGACCGGCATATCGGTCAGTGGCTGGGCGGGACTGGAGGAATCGGGCATGGCCATGGCGCGTGTCAGTAACGGTAGTCCTGCACGGTGATGCGGCCTTCGGCGTCGTAGAAGGCCTCGTCCGTCACCGCGCGTTCCAGCAGGCCGTAGCCCGTGCCTCGGCCCGGGTGCCAGACTTTCAGGCCTTCCAGTTCCAGCAGCGGGCGCACGGCCGCGTCGTCCCAGGACATGGCCAGCAGGATGTCGCGGAAGGCGGCGGCGCGTTCGGCATCGATGTGCGGGCCGGCCGTCATGTTGCAGTGGTCGAACGCGCCCGAGGTGGCCAGCACGCGCGTGCCACCGGCCGGCAGCGTGCCCTCGCGCGCAAAGGCCTGGTAGTTCTTGCCAACCATCCACGATGCCTGGATCTCGCCGGCCACCATGGCGGCGGCGGCCAGGCGCTCGCCGCCGATGTGGTCGCCATGCTTGCCGCCCAGCACGTCGAAGCGGCGCGCCGTGTAGTCGCGCCCGGCCACCAGCCCTTCCTGGCGCAGATGGTCCAGCGGGATCAGCGTGGCCTGGGGCGAGTCCACCGCACCGAATCCCACGGTCTTGCCGCGCAGGTCCTGCACGCTCTGGATGGGGCTGTCGGCGGGCACGACCAGCAGCGAATGCAGGTCCAGGTCGGTATCGCGCATGGCGATGGACTCCACGCGCAGGCCGCGCGCGCGGGCCATGCGGTCGGCACGCACAAAGGCCAGCGGCGAGTTCCAGGCCAGGTGCACATCGCCTGCGATCAGCGCCTCGGTCAGCGACTCGTAGTTGGAATAGAGCACGTAGTCGAAGTAGTAGCCGCGCTCGATGAAATACGCCTTGAAGCCTTCCCAGATGGTGATCACCTTGGGGGCGTAGGCCACGGCGCCGAGCTTGATCACGGGGGCGGTTGTCGTCATTCGGAAGTCCTTTGCTGGATGGGGGAGGGTGGTGAAGCGATCGACGGGTTCTGCCGTTCAGGTTCAGGCGGCGGCGTCGCACATGCCTTTGCCGAGCATGTCGTAGATCACGTCGGTGGTGGGCGCCATGACCGAGGCGGCACGCGCATCGCGGAAC
The DNA here is from genome assembly GCF_014170385.1 of Delftia sp. UME58. Lineage (NCBI taxonomy): Bacteria > Pseudomonadati > Pseudomonadota > Betaproteobacteria > Burkholderiales > Comamonadaceae > Delftia > Delftia sp. UME58. The sequence goes on along the minus strand of NZ_LZZV01000109.1, from coordinate 60,090 downwards.
AGGCGCTCTATGCCCAGCTCCTTGCGGAAGGCGGCGCCACCGCACACGCGCATGGCAATGTCGGTCACCTCCAGCGCGGCTTCGGCGGCGGCGGCCTTGGTCTGCAGCAGTCGCGTGCGCGTGTCGGCTCGGGCGGCCTGCACGGCGGCCACGGTGTCGTCGCGCAGCAGGCGGGCCTGTTCCAGGCGAAGCTGGGCGCGGGCCAGGTAGGCGCGGATGGTGGGCAGGTCGGCCAGCGAGCTGCCGCTTTCCGCAAAGCGCGTGCCCGCCACATGGGCCACGGCGCGGCGCAGTGCGCCCTGCATCAGGCCGATGGAGGTGGTGGCGATCAGCGTGGGGAAAAACGGCATCAGGTGGCGGCCCTTCACGGCCTCGCCCTCGCCATCGGCGCCCAGCATGCGGGCGCGCGGCACGCCCACATCACGCGCCTCGATGGGCGACGACGCATTGCCGCGCAGCCCCATGCCGTTGAAGCGCCCGGGAATGGACAGCCCCGGCAGCCGGCTGTCCACCAGCCATAGCGTATTGCCCTCGCCCTGCGTGGCGCGCGAGATCCAGACATAGGAATCGGCCTCGCCGGCCGAGGTGATCATGCTCTTGAGCGCATTCAGGTGGATGACATCTTCGGCAGCGGTGGCCGTGCCCGTGGGCGCCCAGATATGGCTGCGCGATCCGGCCTCGGACACGGCCAGCGTGGTGATGTGGCGGCCGGCGGCAATGTCGCGGCGCACTTCGTCATCGGCAAAGGGCTCGATCAGTGCCACGCCGCAGTAGTGCATGGTCAGCACCATGGCCGTGCAGGGGCAGTCCTGGGCAATGCGCTCGATCACCTGTACCGCCTCGGCCAGGCCCTTGCCCCGCCCACCCACCTCGCTGGCGCTGATCAGGCCCAGCAGGCCGGCTGCGGCCAGCGCATCCAGCGCTGCGCGCGGGTAGCGCGCCTGCTCGTCAATCTGCGCGGCCTGGGGCGCGATGATCTCGCGCATGAGGGGTTCGAGTTGCTGCAAAACTTCCATCTGGGTTCACCGTAGGCATGCCCATGGCCGCCTGCCAAGAGGCACTTGCTGGAAGTCTGGGGAAATGCTGGAGCGCCGCGATGGCCGCTGGGCGCGCCTGCCGCATGCAGACCTGCAATGGCGGATGGGCTGGGGGAAAGAATGCGAAAGATTATGCGCCGAGTGCGTGGCGGCCGGGCGCAATTGCCGGTGGCGCTTGATTTCGGTCAATTGGTGGCTGGGTACTGCCTTCGGCGGTTTCGGCCAACAGGCGGCCGGCAGCCAGACGAGGATGCCTGCTGGAAGATCGTGGTCTATATTGCAGCGCCCATTGCCAGCGCCTCTTGCGGCCCTATCGGCTTGGCAAAAAAGTAGCCCTGGGCCAAATCCACGCCCAGGCTCGCCAGAGTGTTGAATTCCTCGGCTGTCTCCACACCCTCGGCAACCACCACGCTTCCTATCTCGTGCGCGAAGCTCGTGAGGCCCTTGGCCAGCGCACGGCGGCTGCGGTCGGTATCGACATCGTGCGTGATGCTCATGTCCAGCTTGATCATGTCTGGTTGCAGATGCAGGATGTGCCGCATGCTGGAGTAGCCGGCCCCCGCATCGTCGACTGCCAAGGTCGCGCCCCGGCGCCGCAGCGGCGCCAGGGCATCGGCCAAAGCCCTGTAGTCATCCACGGCGGCATGCTCCGTGATTTCCAGCGTCACGCGTGAGAGATCCCGATCCGAACCCAGAAGCCTGGGCAACTGCCCCGACTGGATCAACTGCGGTGAGCAGTTGACGGCGACCAGCCAGTCGGTGGGCAGGCTTCCGAGCGCGCCAAGTGCTGTGTCGATCGCATGGCGCTCCAGCTCCAGCCCCAGCCCCACCTCGTGCGCTGCCTTGAACCACTGGTCGGGCGGGCGACGTGGCTCCAGGTCAAAGCGTGACAGACATTCGAAGCCGTGCAGCTTTCCTGTCGCGATGGTGTATACGGGCTGAAATACAGGGCGCAGCGCATTGCCTTGCATTGCAAGTCGAATTTCGTGGGTTACTTTGTCTCTTGCATGCCGGACGGCAGAAGTTGCACTGAAATGAAGTCCCAATAAATCGGAGAATGCGCGCAGCAGCGACATATCGTGCACACTCAGCGCAGGATTGGGCTGGTGGCTGAAGCAGCACAAAGTGCCGAACAGTTGGTTGTCATCCAGACGGATGGGGACGCTCAGGTGCGAACCGATAGGAATGGTGTGCGTTTCCGGTATCTCCTGGGCAGCGGGTAACAGGGATGTGTCGGGAATCAGCTCTGGCAACTCGCCATTGACCACTTTCTGGCAATAGCCCTCGCTCAATGGAATCTTCTGATGCCGAAAAATCACTCCGGCAGTGCTCTCGTCCACATGCTCCAGCACCCGATCCGCTTCCCGGAATCGGGCCACAAAGGCTACGTCCATGCCGAGATGCCGCCGAACGACAGACAGAACACGGTCGACTCCATCCAGTTCAATGGCGAAAGCGAAAATTCTGCTCAAAGGTGCGAATGTGGATTTACGAAGGGTCATTTCGTTGATCTGCTCTATCAGATGTGTACGCACATTAAATTCACATGCTGCCTGCGGGTTGGCTATCCTCTGTTCCGAGTGCGATGGCAATCGGCGCGGTATGGCTTGCTAAAGGGAATGAATTATCATTAACCCGATCCATTGACCGGTGCACGGCAAAGTGTGGTTGCCGCGCGATCACACCCCCAATCTCAACCCCCAATCGCAGCCCAGAGCAGTAGCGAGAAGAACAGACATGAGTATGCGCGGTTGAAGTGCGCAGGTCGAGTCCGTCTGTTCGGATTGACAATAGTTATGAAAATCCAACACGGGCCGCTGAAAGTGCCTGGCACTCCCTGGAAAGCCCGTGAGGCCCTATGTCCTGGCTGTGACTGTCTCATGTGCTCCATCGGTCACTGCTTGCCCGTGTGACGAATGCGGGCCAGGTACTGGCCCGGCGTCAGCCCCAGAGTTTTGCGGAAAGCCGCTCCCATGTGCGACTGATGGCCGAAGCCGCAATCGTGGGCGATACCAGCCAGGGAATGGGCACCCGCCTGCATCATGGGGCGGGCCGCCGGTACGCGGGTTTCCACAAGATAGGCATGCGGCGTCATGTCCGGCAGCTGGGAAAACTCGCGCAGAAACTGCAGCGGCGTGCGGTGGATCATCCGGGCCAGCTGCGCAAGGCTCAATGGCTGTGCAAAATCGGCCGCCATGCGCTCCAGGACAGGGCGGCACCGGGCGCAAGGCCTCGACGCCGGCGGTGGGCGCGTTGCATTGCCGAGCCATGAAGCACACTACAGGCATGAACTCAAACCACACGGAAATTCACCGCGTCATCGGTCTCATCGGTGGCATGAGCTGGGAGTCCAGCGCCGAGTACTACCGGCTCATCAATCAGGGCGTGCGTGACAGGCTGGGTCCGCTGCGCTCTGCAAAACTGCTCATGTACAGCGTGGATTTTGGCCCCATCGAGCTGGCCCAGCATGAAGGCCGATGGGACGACGCGGCCGCCTTGCTGGAGGATGCCGCGCGACGGCTGCAGCAGGGCGGGGCGGACGGCGTGCTGCTGTGCACCAACACCATGCACAAGCTGGCGGATCGCATTGCGGCAGCGGTGCGCATCCCTTTCCTGCACATTGCCCAGCCGGTAGCCGACGCAGCCCGCACAGGCGGCTACCGGAAGCTGGGGCTGCTGGGCACACGCTTCACCATGGAGCAGCCCTTCATGCGTGAGCGGCTGCAGCAGCAGGGTCTGGAGGTGCTGGTGCCGCAGGAGGCGGACCGCGCCGAGGTGCACCGCATCATCTACGAGGAACTGTGCACGGGCCGGATTCTTGAAGAGTCGCGGCGCACCTACCAGCGCATCATGGCGCAGCTGGCCGGGCAGGGCGCGCAGGCCATGGTGCTGGGCTGCACGGAAATCAGCCTGCTGGTGCAGCAGGAGCATTGCCCCGTGCCCGTGCTGGATACCACCGCCCTGCATGCGCAGGCGGCGGTGGACTTCGCTCTGGCGCCTTGAACGGCCAGCGAGCCATGCCCAGGTCTGCTTTCAAAGGCGTGCACCCCCCGGGTTGCCGGGCGCCTTGAGCCGTTGTGGCAACCCATCGGCGCAACGCCTCACGCCTCACGCCTCACGCCTCACGCCTCACGCCTCACGCCTCGGTGCGCGCTGAACCGCTAAACCACGGCAGCACTGAACGACTCGGGCAGGCGCGCAAGCAGGTGCGACAGCCGTTGAAGCCCTGCCTGCAGGCGTCCACGGTCCTTGATGCTGCCCAGGGAGATGCGGATGGCATTCACGGATTCGCCGCCGGTGGCGAAGGCCTGTGCCGGCGTGACGGCGATGCCCTCGCTGTCGGCGGCACGCGCAAGCTGCGAGGAACTCCAGTAGCTGGGCAGCTCCAGCCACACATGCAGGCCGTCTCCCGCGCCGCTGTACCGGCCCGCCAGCACATCCCTGGCCATCAGGTGGCGCAGGCGCGCCTCCTTGCGCACGCCTTCCATCAATTTTCCGGCCGAACCGTCGAGGATCCACTGCGTGGCCAGGGCGGCCGTCAGCGGCGTGGCCATCAGCGCAAAGGATCTCAGCGCGACAAGGAAGCGCTGGCGCTCGTGCGGGTCAGGCAGGAGCACGAAGGCCACCCGCAGACCGGGCGTCAGGCATTTCGAGAGGGTGGAGATGTAGTACACCTGCTCCGGGGCAAACCTGGCGATCGGCGGCGGCGGGGCATCGGCCAGCAGCCAGTAGGGATCGTCCTCGACGATGCGCACATGGCAGCGCTTTGCGATGCTGGCGATCTCCTGGCGCCGGTCCTCGGCAAGCGTGATGGCGGTCGGGTTCTGCAGCGTGGGGTTCAGGTAGACCAGCCCGGGCCTGTGCTGTCGGCATGCCTGCTCAAGCCGCTCGGGCATGATCCCCTGGCTGTCCGCTTGCACCGCAATGATGCGCCGGCCGAACTGGGCCGCTGCGGCACGCAGGCCGGGATAGCTGGTGGGCTCGGTCAGGATCACATCGCCAGGCTCCGTCAGCGCAAGCACCAGGGCGGCAATCGCCGCCTGCGCGCCCGGGCAGACCACCAGCTGCCGGGCATCCACATCTCCGAACATGGGCTGCAGCCACCTGGCTCCCGCCTTGCGGTCTGAGTCGCTTCCCCCGCCCAGGTGGTAGGTCATGAGCAACTGGGCATCCGCACCCATCAGCACTTGAGACAGGCCCTGCTTCAACATGTCGTCCAGGTCCACGCCAGCCGGCGGTGGCGGGGTGTTCATGCTTAGGTCCAGCACGGCGTTCAGCTCCACCTTGGGCGCCGCGACATAGGTGCCTCTGGCGCCGCGTCCTTCCAGCAGCTGGCGGCGCCTGGCTTCGTCGTAGGCGCGCGTGACCGTCGTCAGGTCCACATCCAGCTGGGCCGCCAGCCGGCGTTGTGGGGGCAGGCGGTCACCGGGCTTCAGCGATCCGTCTGCCAAGGCTGCCTGCAAGGCATCGGCGATCTGCAGGAATCGGGGGCCGCCCTGCACGGCCAGTTGCGGCAACCAGAGGGGCAAAGGCTCATCTTGCATGGATTTAAGCGGCGACGTATGGGTTCATGTATGGAAATTGCTTTTGGGTAGTATGCGCCACAAGGTGTGGCAGTACCGTGCTTGCATGGCCGTCGCTGACGCTCTCGCCTTCCATGTCCGGGAGGGAGGCTCCTCACCATGGACAGCGCCAAGTCATTGGCTGGAAGCTCTCAAATGATCGATTGGGTCCCCATAGTCTTCGTCACCTTCAAGGTGCTCGTGTTCGGCACGGCCATGTTCTTCGCCATCAAGTGGCATTACGACCAGGGCAAGAAGAAGGGGGCGAGCCGGCGTGAGCTGCTCATTGCCAGCGGCAAGATCGTTGCCGTCTTCACGCTGCTGCTGCTGTGCGTGCTGCTCTTCACCTTCGGCCTGGCCACCATGCTGGGCATGGACCTGAGCCTTTGATGGCAGGTGGCGCTGCCAGCGCCGGGCCTGTGCCCGCAGGCCGTGCCCAGCGCGGCAACCATCCTCCAGCTGCCTACTTCGGTGCGAGCCGATACAGACCGCCCTCGCGGTCGTCCTCGATCAGCCACAGCGCACCATCCGGCGCCTGCGCCACGTCGCGGACGCGAAAGCCTACCGTCCAGTGCTCGGCAGGCGTGGCGCTCGCGCCGTTCACCTCGATCCGGTGCAGGGCGCGGGTCAGCAGGCCGGACGCAAACGCTGAGCCCTTCCACTGCGGAAACATCTCGCCGCTGTAGAACATCAGGCTGCCCGGCGCGAAGACAGGCGTCCAGTAGATCACGGGCTTGGTGAGGTCCGTTCGCGTATCCGGGCTGGCAATGGGCACGCCGTTGTAGTTCACCGCATAGGAGACCAGCGGCCAGCCATAGTTCTTGCCCGGCTCGATCAGGTTGAGCTCATCGCCGCCGCGCGGCCCATGCTCAAGCTCCCAAAGACGCCCATCCGGCGCGAACGCCAGGCCGTAGGGCGTGCGATGCCCCGTGGACCAGGTCTCGGACGGCGTCGGATTCGGACCGTCAAAGACAAACGTGCGCAACACCGGCGCGGTCTTGGCGGCCTCTGTGTCCTTGGGCGGATCGATCACCGGAACCGACGTCGCGCCGGTCTGCCCTTCCATCGGATTGCCGGGCGCGGGCTTGCCGTCCAAGGTCAGCCGCAGGATCTTGCCGGCCGGCTGATTCGGGTCCTGGGCAGGCGTGAAGCGCTGCCGGTCCCCGGCCGTGAGGAACAGAAACTTCCGGTCCGGCGAAAAAGCCACGGCGGCACCCACCTGCCCGCCCTTGCCCTTGACGGGGTCGCGCCAGATGACCTTGAGGCCGTCCAGCGCAGCGGTGCCGGCACCGATTCTGAGCGTGGCGCGCGCGAGCGCCAGGCTTGAGGTGCCGCGGATTTCTCCGGGCTCCGAATAGGTCAGGTAGATGGCCCCGTCGCTCGCATACGAAGGGGCCAGGTAGACACCCAGCAGGCCGTTCTGGTTTTCATGCAGCACGGGCGGCACGCCGGTGACTTCGAGCTTTTGCCCGTCCTGGGCCGCGAGAAACAGCTTGCCAACCTTCTCGGTGACCAGCATGCGCCCGTCCGGCAGGAAGGCGATGCGCCAGGGCAGATCGAATTGCGCGACCTTGGTGAGCTTGAACGGAGGCGATGCAGTGGCAGGCAGGGTTCCCGCATTGATCTGCGCCAACACAGGGGTTGCAACCATGAGCAACCAGGGAATGAGTCCAGACTTCGGCAATCGCATGCTTTGCTCCGCAGTGGGGGACGGGACAGTATCCGCGCATCACCGCGGCACCGCCGAATGCACCGCCGAATTCCAGGCTGAAGGTGCGCCACTTGGCATGCGTGACCAGCATGACCTGGATCGCCTCGCTCCAGACCATGGCGGAACCATCCTCACTGCTGAACTGCGGGTTCTGGCTGAAGCCCAGCGCCTTGTAGAAGGCGGTGGAGGCGCCGAGGTCGGTCACGGGGAGACTGATGAAGAGGGACTTGGTCATGCTTGGCTCCGTGTGCGGGGCTGCAGTTCTGCTGGGTGCAGGACTGCTCGGTCAGAATATCCATCATGCAGCACCTGCACTCCGGATGCTGCCCCATTAATTGGAAGAGCCATTGAGCTGCTGAAGCTCAAGTTGCCTGGCCGCACTGGCTTCAAGGTTTGCGCGCTCCGCGTCCAAATACCGATAAATGCTCTTGAGGTCAGTGATTTTCTTTCTGATTTCCGCCATCTTCTTTTCAATCAGCCTTGCACCCCCGGCGCAATCTATTGACTTGTTTCTCTGAGCATTCAGAATTTCGCCTATTTCCCCAAGAGAAAACCCCATGCTTTGTGCGCGCTGGATAAAGTCCAGGTCTTGCAGGGTTTGCGGCGTGTAAACGCGATAATTGTTGGCTCGCCGCAAGGGTGAAATAAGGCCGATTTTCTCGTAATAGCGCAAGGTATGGCGCGTGGCGCCGCTGCGGACCTCAAGTTCCCCGATATTCATGGAAAAAATCGCTTGACTGTAGAGTTGAGTCGACAGTCTACACTTGGTTTTTTCATCGTGCCAAGGAGCAGAAAAATGAGCGTGGAGTGCTTTGTTACGGGAGGGACGGGCTTCATCGGCCAGCATTTGCTGTCGTACCTGAGCGCGAAAGGTCACACCATTCGGGTACTGATGCGTCGCCCGGAGCGCCTCGCTGAACTGCGCCAGCAGGTCGAGAGTCTGGGTGGCGTCGCAGCCCGCGTCTTTGCCGTAGCCGGCGATCTGGAGCAAGAAAACCTCGGTCTGAGCCTTGCGGATAGAGAGGCCCTGCGGCAGGCCAAGGTCGTATTCCATCTGGGAGCCCACTTCGCCTGGGGCCTTTCAATGGCGCATGCACGTGCAGTGAATGTGGAAGGGGCAAGGCGCGTGGCGCAGTTGGCGGCCGAGCAAGAGAGCCGGTTGGTGATGATCGGCGGCTACATGCTGAAAAACAATGAACATCTGCAACGCATAGGGATTGATCCCGGCCATCCGGAGCTGACGGATTGGCCTGCCATCTATCGCCAAGTCGGTGCTTACGAGGCGAGCAAGCTGGAGGCGCATTTCGCCACCCTCAGCTTTATGAATGCCAAGGGTGGAGAGATGACCGTTGTACACCCCGCCACGGTTTGCGGACATAGCCGCACGGGGCATATGGCGGATGGCCAGCCGCTGGTGGATCTGATACGCAATCTGGTGCAGGGAAAGCTGGCTGCAGTACCCGGTACTGCCGCGCACTGGTTGCCACTGGTCACTGTGGATTATCTGGTCGAGTTGGTGGCGGCTTGCGCCTTTGATCCTTCCATGGTGGGCCAGGAACTGCTGGCCCTCGATGCCCAGAGCCCCGGCTTGCAGGAACTTCTCGCGCAGGTGGCACAACCTTTGGGGCTGAAGGCGCCCGGGTATCATATTCCGCTGCGATTGCTGAAATGGCTTCTGGGTATTCCTCCCATCGCGAGGTTTTTGAATACCAGCGCCGAGGCCCTGGATTTTATCCAGACAGCCCGTTTTGACACGACGGAAGTGGAGCAATTTGCCCAAAGGCATGGAATCACAAAGCCGGATATGCGCCAGTCGTTGAGGAATACTGCAATATACGTCAACTCATATTGCATTCCAAAAGGCAAGGCCCGCCGACTTGCCCCTCCACTGCGCAGAACATCATAATCACCGCTTTCAATGGTGCCCGAGTTGGCGCTGCGCACCAAGGTCAAGGAGCTCGTTTCAGTGAATCAACCAACCCATCCACGCATTGCGGTGCTGGGGCCCGGGGCAATCGGGACAACGGTTGCTGCTGCGCTGCATGAAGTCGGTCGCACGCCGTTGCTGTGCGGTCGTACGCCGCGCGACAGCCTGACGCTGCACGGCAGCGGTCTTCGCATCGTGGTTCCCGGCCCGGTCAGAACGGACCCGGCCCAGGTCGAAGGTCCGGCGGACCTCGTTTTTCTAGCGGTCAAGGCGACTCAAACTGCTGCGGTTGCGCATTGGCTGGCGGCGTTGAGCGGTCCGCAAACCGTCGTGTGTGTCCTGCAAAACGGGGTTGAGCAGGTGGAGAGTGTCACCCCGCTGTGCCCGCAGGGGCGAATCGTTCCCGCAGTCGTGTGGTTCCCTGCACAGGCGCAACCCGACGGGTCGGTGCTCTTGCGCAGCGACGCCCGGATCAGCCTGCCTGACGAGGCCGCTGCCCTCGTGGTCGCGCAGGCACTGCAAGGCACCCGATGCTCGGTAGACCTGGTTTCGAATTTCAAATCCCTGGCGTGGCAAAAGCTGTTGCAAAACGCAGCGGCCGGGCTCATGGCACTCACGCATCGCCGCTCGGGCATGTTCGGCCGGCACGATATTTCGAAGCTCACTCTGGACTATTTGAGGGAGTGCCTGGCCGTGGCACGTGCCGAAGGTGCTGAACTGGGCGATGAGGTCCCACAGGCGATCCTCGACAAGTTCCAGGCATTCCCGGCCGACCTGGGCACGTCCATACTGGCGGATCGTGAGGCAGGCCGGCCGCTCGAATGGGATATCCGCAACGGTGTCATCGCGCGCCGCGGCCGGGCGCGCGCAGTTCCGACACCGATTGGTGATGTCCTGGTGCCACTTCTCGCCGCAGCGAGCGACGGCCCCGGCTGATCATTCGTGCCTTGACCACAAAGCCCGCCATCGCAAAAGCAAGGCTTCAGCCCATGAACCCCAGATCGATGGGATATGCCGAGCCGCCGAAGTTGCCGATGTGCGGCAGCACCCCCGCCAGCTCGGTATTCGCCACGCCGAACCAGCGCGCCAGGGTGGCGGCGTACTGGTCCACGGCGGTGCTGGGCAACAGGCGCCCCTGGCCGACGTGCCACTGGTCTTCGCTGCCGCTGCCGTTGCCCACGCTGATGGGCGGTGGCGCGCCATAGAAGGACGCGCCACGCACTGCGCCGCCCACCACGAAGTGGTGGCTGCCCCAGCCATGGTCCGAGCCGTCGCCGTTGGAGGTCAGCGTGCGGCCGAAGTCCGACGCGGTGAAGGCCGTGACCTTGTCGGCCACGCCGAGTTCGGCCGTGGCGTTGTAGAAGGCCGTCATGGCGCTGCTCACCTTGCTGAGCAGTTGCGGCTGGTTGGCGATCAGGTTGTCGTGCAGGTCGAACCCGCCCAGCGAGACGAAGAACACCTGCCGGCGCGTGCCCAGCGCGTTGCGTCCGGCGATGAGCCTGGCCACCACCTTGAGCTGGTCGGCCAGCGGGTTGCTGGCAGGGAAGGCGGTGGACAGGCTGGCGCTGGAAAGGGCCGAAGAGATCTGCCCTTCGGCACTGATGGAGCGCTGCGTGACGCGGGCGTACTCGGCCTCCATCGCGTGGGGGCCGACCGTCTGCACCAGCTCGCTCAGCAGGCCGCGCACGGCGGTCGATCCATAGACGCTGGCGCCCTTGACCGCGTTGATGGGCACGGCGCCGCTCGGGCTGATCTGGTACTGCAGTGCCTGGTCGCCTGAAAGAAACACGGCGTTGCCGGTGGCCGAGATGCAGGTGAAGAGCGACGTGGCGTTGGCCGACAGCGCCAGATCGCCCAGGTTGCCGCCCCAGCCCACGGTGGAGCCTTCGGCGCCCTGCGACTGCCAGACCGACTGCTGGTCGTTGTGCGAGAAGAGCTTGGGCGGCAGCGGGTAGCTGCGCCGGTCGCCACTGGTGTATTGGGTCCGCGTGAGCGGCACCAGCAGCGGGCCGACGTTCAGTTGCACGGCCGCACGGCCCGCGTTGAAGAGGCCGGCCAGGCCCGTCATGGACGGGTGCAGCGCGTACTGCATGCCACCGGCCAGTGCCGTGCGGGGTTGCAGCAGCGTATTGCCCAGCGCGGCGCGGGCCAGGGCAATGCCACCGGCCGTGCCGTCGCTGTTGCCGCCGCGGATGGTGGAGTACTGCCCGTAGCGGGTGCTGTCGTAGGGCACGACGGTGTTGGCGTAGTCGCAGCCGCCGTAGAGGAAGACGCAGACCAGCGCCTTGTAGTCGTTCGCCTCGAAGGCGGCGGCCTCGCCCAGCGCGGCAAGATTCAGGGCGAAGGGCAGGGCGGTGCCGGCGGCGGCCAGTTGCGTGCTGCGGCGCAGGAATGCGCGGCGCGTGTGGCGGGCGGGGTCGATGAAATTCATGGCGATATCGCTTTGCTTTGCAGACGTTCGGTCACCTGTTCGGTCACTTGTTGGGTCACTTCTGCACCAGATATTCGGGACTGGCCATCACCAGCAGCACGGCGGCGGCCACGCGGTTGAGCTGGGTGGCGGTGTTGCTGGTGGCCGTCACCGGAGTGGCATTGAGCGCGGCCACGATGCGCGCCTGTGTGGCGGCCGATACCTGCCCTGCCGACAGCAGCAGCGCCACCTTGCGCACCAGCGCGGCGGCGTCGGCCACCAGGGGAAGCAGGTTGGCGTAGCTGCAGGTGATGTCGAAGCCGTTGGCCGCGCTGCTGCCGCCCTGGGGCAGGTCCGGCGCGTTCACGTAGTAGCCGTTGCGGATCACGTTCTGCATGAAGTTCAGGTAGCCGCTCACGCTGGTCTCGGTGACGATCTGGAACTCCGGCGCCACGCTGCCCGTCGTGGCCAGGGCGGTGGAGGGCGGCACGTAGCCCGGGCGGAAGAAGTTGAACACCGAGCCGGAGCGCAGCGGGCTCTGGCCCAGGCGGGTGGCCGGGTCGCTCAGGTTGTCGATCTTCCAGGTGCCGCGTGCCGACCGCAGCCCGAAGGTGCGGCCCCATTGCACGAAGCGCACCATGGGCTCGCGCAGGCGGCCGTACTGGGGGCTGGCAAGCCCTGCCGCGCTGTGCGCCTCCGGGTCCAGCAGCACGGTGGCGATCACGGCGCGCAGGTCGCCCCGCGTGCCGCTGCCGTTGTCGGCGAAGGCGGCGGCCACGCGCCCCACATAGGCGGGGCTGGGGTTGCTGGTGACCAGCCGCTGGATCAGCTGGCGCCCGATGAAGGGCCCGACGTTGGGGTGGTTGAACAGCGTGTCCAGCGCCGCCTTCAGCGCCGCTGGCCCCGACGTGCCCGCAGCCACGGTCGTGCCCAGGAAAGTGGCGGCCAGCGTGGAATGGCGCGCGGCGTTGAAGGCCATGGGCAGCAGCGCCTGCTGCAGCCCCGTCACCGTGCTGCCGCTCAGGTTGGTGGGCTGGTTCTTGCTGGTGTCGTAGTCGTAGCCGGTGAAGACGCGCGCCAGGTTGCTCACATCGGCTGCCGAATAGGTGTCGATGCGGTTGCCGCTGCCGTCGCGCTGCTCGGTGCCGTCGGGGTTGAGGCGGTAGAGGCCGATGGTGAACAGCTGCATCACCTCGCGGGCGTAGTTCTCGTCGGGCTGGCGGCCGCTGCGGGTGTCTTCCTTCTGGTTGCCGCGCGTGCTCAGGTAGATGCCCATGGCCGGGCTGAGTGTCACGGCCTCCAACAGCGCGCGGAAATTGCCGAAGGCGTGCTGGTTCAGCAGATCCCAGTAGCCGGAGGCCAGGAAGATGCTCCAGGGCTGCTCCAGCCCCGTGGTGGAGACCACCATGATCTCCGACAGCGCCAATGCCACACGCTTGCGCACCGCGTCGCGCTCCGTGAAAAGCTGGCTCCAGAGCATGAAGTCGGAGGGATACGAGACGTTGTCGTAGCGCGTGCCGGCCTCTGCCACGCCGTAGCCGCGCTGCATCAGCCAGGCCGTGCCCGTGGTGTCCACGGGCAGCGCGAACTGCTCGGCCAGCCAGGGGCCGTAGCCCTTGGCGCGCAGCGCTGCGATCTCCTCGTCGGTGGCCGAGAACTGCGCCTGCAGCAGGAAACGCGCGGCTTCCTCGTCGCTGGCGGGGGTGGCCGTGGTGCCGGTACCGGTTCCGCCACCAGGGCCGGTGCCCGTGCCCCCAGTGCCGCCGTTGCCTCCATTGCCGGTACCGGGTGCCGTATCGCCCCCACCGCCTCCGCAGGCCACCAGCAGCGCGGCCGCCAGGGAGGAGGCCAGGGCGGGAGGGATCAAGGAACTCTTGGCTTCGTGGCCGAGGTGGTCCGGCTCTGCGCAGGCCGGGTAGGAGTTCGCGGGCGCGCGGTCAGGCGGCTGCAGCGTGGAGGCTGCAGCCTGTGGTGTGGGGTGCATTGCGGGCTTTCAGGCGGCGGCCGGGGCGTGGCAACGAACTGCCTCGCTCCTCGGCGCGTGGCGCAGAGTGTTCCAAGGTTTTCGGATGTGAGCGGACACTTTTCAGTCCTAAAGCGTGTCAAGATGTTATGCGTTGCAGAGGCGGCATGCAGAAACACGGCGTTGGGCCAAGACGCATGGGTCTCGCCCGGGGCCGCCGCCGGTTGACGCGTCTTGTGTCATCCATGGCTTCAACACCCCGCTGGCCGTCCTCTCGCACATGCTGGCAATTGCCCAGCATGCCTCCTGTTCTTTTTCAGTGACCAACGTGTGCGCTTCGGTCTTGAAATCGCCAACTTTAAAATGCCCCCCATGACTCCTCCCTCGGCTTCCCCCCATTCCTTCGACAAACTTGCGCTTTCGCCGGCAACGCTCGCCAATCTTGAGCGGCTCGGCTACCTTGAAATGACGGCGATCCAGCTCGCCAGCCTGCCCCCTGCGCTTGAAGGCAAGGATGTGATCGCTCAGGCGAAGACCGGCAGCGGCAAGACCGCAGCCTTTGCCCTGGCGCTGCTGGCCAAGCTGGATACGCGCAATTTCTCGGTGCAAGGCCTGGTGCTCTGCCCCACCCGCGAGCTGGCCGATCAGGTGACGACCGAGATTCGCCGCCTGGCGCGTGCGGAAGACAACGTCAAGGTGGTGACCCTGTCCGGTGGCGTTCCGCTGCGCGGCCAGAACGCGAGCCTGGAGAACGGCGCGCACGTGATCGTCGGCACGCCCGGCCGTGTGATCGATCACCTGGACCGGGGCAATCTGAACCTTGATTCGCTGAACACCTTGGTGCTCGACGAAGCGGATCGCATGCTCGACATGGGTTTCGTCGATGACATCGCCAAAGTCGTCAAGCAGTGCCCCCCGCAGCGCCAGACCTTGCTGTTCTCCGCCACCTACCCCGAAGGCATCGCCAAGCTGGCCGCGCGATTCATGCGTGACCCGGTCACGGTCAAGGTCGCCGCACAGCACAGCGGCGAGCAGATCGAGCAGCGCTGGTACGAGGTGGACAAGGAAGAACGCTTGCCTTCGGTAGCTCGCCTGCTGGAGCATTTCCGGCCCGAGAGCACGCTGGCCTTCTGCAATACCAAGGCGCGCTGCCGGGCCCTTGCCGAGCTGCTGCAGGCCCAGGGCTACAGCGCGCTGGAGCTGCACGGCGATCTGGAGCAGCGTGACCGTGACCAGGTGCTGGTGCGCTTCGTGAACGGCAGTTGCTCCGTGCTGGTCGCCACCGATGTGGCGGCTCGCGGGCTCGATGTGACCCATCTGGGCGCCGTCATCAACGTGGACATCACCCCCGACCCTGAAGTGCACGTGCATCGCATCGGCCGCACAGGCCGCGCCGGCCAGAAAGGTTTGGCCCTGAGTCTTGCGACGATGGACGAAATGGGCGCGGTCGGAAACATCGAGCAGATGCAGGGCAGCCCATCCGTCTGGTACCCGCTGGACGAACTGACACCGGCTCCCGGCGGCCGGCTCCTGCCATCCAAGGCCACCATCCACATCAATGCCAGCCGCAAGGACAAGATCCGCCCGGGCGACGTGCTGGGCGCGCTCACCGCAGACCTGGGCTACACCCGCGAGCAAGTGGGCAAGATCGACATCAACGAGTTCGCAACCTATGTGGCCGTGGACCGCAAGATTGCGCATGACGTGGTTGCCCGGCTCAATAGCGGGAAGATCAAGGGGCGAACGGTGAAGGCGCGCTTGCTCAAGGATTGAGGGGTTTCAGGCACATCAGTCAGTGTCACTTCTGTGTGGGGCATGGGCAGTGCATGCCAGTCCCTTTCAGCAATGGGCCAGCATGCCGTGCTGGTGCCTTGGGAAAGGGAGGCTTGGCGCGGCAGCGTGCGCGGCCCGGTGAACGGTGGTGCGGGTCAACGGCGGCTGCTGCGCTTGTGTACGGGTCGCCAAACCCGTGTCCCCGGGGAACAGGGAAATACCCTCCGAAACCGGGGCGCCCCCAATTCCTGCCCGTCCGGCCTATTTTTCCGAAGCCGGGGACAATATCGGGTTCGCGGGTTTTTCCGGCTTGACTTGGGTCAAGACCGAAATCACCCGCGCAAAGACGCTGCCCAGGCGCTGAGCCCGGACGCAGAAATCCCAAGATCGGACGGCGGCGGGACTGCCGAGATGGCGCAGGTGCATGTGATGGAGAGGGATTGGTGGACAAAGGCCTGGTGCGGAGGCAAAGGCCGGCCCGTGAAGCGTGATGCCCGCCTGGTGGCCTGGTTGCTGGCGGTGGTGTTCGTGTCGGTCTCTGCGGCCACGGTCTGGCAATTGGTGGCGGCGCGCCAGCGCACGCTGGCCGAGGTCGATACCGGCAACCGCAACCTGGCCCAGACACTGAACACCTATGCCGAGGGCGTGATCACCCAAAGCTCCATGCTGCTGCTGGGCATTGCCGAGCGGCTGGAGGTGGATGGCGCCAGCCCCGTGCTCCTGGAGCGGGTGCTGTACCTGGTCAACCGGCAGGAGCAGCTGCTGAACCAGCTCAACGAGCTGCTGATCGTGGATGCGCAGGGCCATTGGCTGATGTCGTCCAAGGGGGCGTTCCCCGAAGGATCGGAAAGCTCCGGCCGGGACTACTTCACGCACCACCGTGACGACGCATCTTCAGGCATCTACATCGGTCCGCCGATCCGCAGCCGCTCCACGGGCGAATGGGTGATCACCATCAGCCGGCGCTATACGGACGCCGAGGGCCAGTTTGCGGGCGCGGTGGTGGTGGCGCTGGGGGTGGAGAATTTCCTGCGGCTGTTCGGCAAGATCGATATCGGCGAGAAGGGGGCCATTGCACTGAGCACGCCGGGCGGGCAGTTGCTGGTGCGCCACCCGTTCCGCGAGCAGGACCTGGGGCGGGACTTCTCGCAGTCGCCCAATTTCCTGCGCCACTACGTGGGGGCGATGTCGGGCACGGCGTCGTTCCGCTCGGCCCTGGATGGCACGGAGAGAATCTATGCCTTCCTGCGCAGCGAGCGCTATCCGCTGGTGACCACGGTGGCCCTGGGCCGCGATGAGGCGTTGAGCTCCTGGCGGCGCCAGGCGCTGCTGACGCTGGCCGTGGTGCTGGGGCTGTTTCTGGCGATTGCGTTGATCGGCTGGCGCCTGACGGCCGCGATGCGGCTGCGTTCGCGCGCCGAGTGCTCCCTGGTCAGCGCGCGCGAGGAATTGCTGGACGCCAATCGCCGGCTGGAGGTGCTGGCCGCGCAGGACCAGTTGACGGGCCTGGCCAACCGCCGCCGCTTTGACGAGGTGCTGGAGCGCGAGGCCCGTCGCGCTGCGCGCGAGGGCACGCCGCTGTCGCTGCTGCTGATCGACCTGGACTACTTCAAGGACTACAACGATGCCTACGGCCATGTGGCGGGCGATGCCTGCCTGCAGGCCGTGTGCAGCGCGCTGGCCCAGGCGGTGCAACGGCCCGGCGACATGGCGGCGCGCTATGGCGGGGAAGAGCTGGCCGTGGTGCTGCCCAATACCGACAAGGCCGGCGCGCAGCAGGTGGCCGAGCGGCTGCGCGCGCGCATCGAGGGCCTGGCCCTGGAGCACCGCATCAGCCGCTTTGGCCATGTGACGGCCAGCATTGGCGTGGCCACGACGCAGGGTGATGAGGCTGGCGTCAACCAAGGCGCGACACAAAGCGCGATACAAAGCGCGATACAAAGCGCGACCCAAGGCGCTACACAAGGCACCACCCAAGGTGCCGCCGTGGCGCTGGTGGAAGCGGCCGACCGTGCGCTGTACCGCGCCAAGGCCGCAGGGCGCAACTGCGTGCAGGGCTGAATGGGGTTGGGTCTGCGCGCGCTCAGTCCGTGGGCGAGCGGTGGGCCACCACCTGTTGCTTGAGGTCGCCCAGCGCCTGGTACAGGTCGTTGCGGCTGGCCTGCGGCATGTCGCCGAACATGCCCATGACCCAGGATTCATGCGCCTTGGCCATGCGCGCAAAGGTCTTGCGGCCCAGTGGGGTGAGGTGCAGCACGGAGCTGCGCCGGTCGGACTCCACCTTGGTGCGTACCACCAGGCCCTCTTTCTCCAGCTGGTCGGTGATGCCGGTGATGTTGCCGTTGGTCACCATCATGTGGCGCGACAGCTCGCCCATCTTCATGCCCTCGGGCGCGCGCTGCAGCTGGGCCATGAGGTCGAAGCGGGGCAGGGTGGTGTCGAATTCGCCGCGCAGGCGGTTGCGGATCTCGCCTTCGATCAGATTGCAGCAGGTGAGCATGCGCAGCCACAGGCGCAGCGCATGGTGGTCGTCGGGCGCTGCGCGCGATTCCAGGTCGGGGGCGTGGGTCATGGCTGGTTCTGCGGTGTGGGGGCGCTCAAGCCCATCTGCGCGAGGATGGCGCGCGTCAGCGGGCCGGCCGGGTCGTTCAGGGTGAGCACGATGTCGAAATGGTTGGTGCCGGGCATGGCCACGTACTGGCCTGACGATGGACCGGGGCCACGGCGCTGGTTCCAGGCGGCCAGGTAATCGTCGCTCTGGCGCTTGAATTCATCGGTCTCGCTCTCGCCGTAGCTGACGATGAGCGGGCAGGCCGCGCCGTGCGGCAGGAGAGCGGGGCTGTTGCGAATGGCATCCTGCTCGCTCAGGCGCATCCATTCATTGATGTGGGTGTGCACCAGCGGGCGCAGGTCGAACAGGCCCGACAGCGGCGCGGCGCCGCGCACCACGTCTTCGGGCACGCCGTAGTCCGCATGCCAGCCACCGGCCAGCAGCATGCCCGCCAGGTGGCCGCCGGCCGAGCTGCCGCAGACATGGATGCGGCCCGGGTCGCCTCCGTAGCGGGCGATGTGGGCATGCACCCAGGCCAGGGCGCGGCGTGTCTGGTCCACGATGCGGTCCAGCGTGACGGCGGGCGCCAGCGAATAGTTCAGGGCCACCACCACGGCGCCGGCGCGCGTGAAGGTGGGCGCCATGCTGCTGGAGTCGTCCTTGGACAGCAGCCGCCAGTAGCCGCCGTGGATGAAGAAGAGAACAGGGGCGCCTGCCGCCCCGGTTGCTGCCGGGAAAATGTCCAGCAGCTCGTCGTCATGCTCGCCATAGGCCACGTTCAGCGCGCAGGGCAGGCTCTGGCGCGCGGCCCGGCTGTCGTCGGCATAGGCCTTGATGATGGGGGTGATGTCGGGTACCGTCGCGCGGGCGTTGTACTGGACATCGAGTCCGGCGCGGTCGTAGTGACGGTAGAGTGCGGGCATTGGAACGGAGATGGCGCGAAATGGTTTGTATGGCAGGTATTGGTACAAGTCCCAGACTTGTTCTGCAAAATACTTTAAACCTAAACTAAGACCCGCGCCAACCGTTCCAGCCCTTACAGAGTTTCCCGTCCAGCGTGACGGAAGACTGTCTCACCACCGATTGCCATCCGCGCGGCCCGCGCAAGGAGCACAGCAGCATGCGTTTCCTCACCCCCTTCCTGGCCGCAGCGGCCCTGGCCCCTGCCTTTGTTCCCGCGCTCGCGCAGGCGGACACCATCAAGGTCGGTATCGCCAACGATATTTCCGGGCCGTTTGCCGCGTTGGGCGCCGAGGCGCGTGATGGCTTCAACCTCGCCATCAAGCAGCTGGGCGGCAAGCTGGGCGGCCAGCCGGCCGAGTTCCTGCAGACCGACATGGGCGGCAACCCCGACCAGGCGCGCCAGCTGGTCACGCGCTACATACAGCGCGACAAGGTGGATTTCTTCACCGGCCCCATTGGCTCCAACGTGGCCCTGGCCGTGGGCCCGGCGCTGTTCGGCGCCAAGGTGCCCTACCTGTCCAACAACCCCGGCCCCAGCCAGTTCGCCGGCGCGCAGTGCAATGCGTTCTGGTTCGGCACGTCCTACCAGAACGATGCCTTCCACGAGGCAGCCGGCAAGCTGGCCGCCGACCGTGGCTTCAAGAAGATGTTCATCATGGCGCCCGACTATCCGGCGGGCAAGGATGCGCTGGTCGGCTTCAAGCGCGGCTACAAGACCGCGCCCGGCGAGGAGGTCTACACCAAGCTGGGCCAGATCGACTACGCGGCCGAGCTGGCCCAGATCCGCGCGGCCAAGCCCGATGCGGTCTACATCTTCCTGCCGGGCGGCATGGGCATCAACTTCGTCAAGCAGTTCGTGTCCACGGGGCTGTCGCAAAGCGTCAAGCTGATCGGCCCGGGCTTCTCGGCCGACGAGGACGTGATCCAGGCCGTGGGCGAGCCCATGCTGGGCATGGTCAACACCGCGCAGTGGGCGCATGACCTGGACGTGCCGCAGAACAAGGCCTTCGTCGAGGCCTTCCGCAAGGAGTACAAGGGCCGCAACCCCTCGGTCTACGCGGCCCAGGCCTATGACGTGATCATGGCCATGGATGCGGCGGTCAAGCAGGCCGGCGGCAAGGCCTCGGACCGCCAGGCCATTGTCAAGGCGCTGGAGAAGGCCGACTACGCCTCGGTGCGCGGCCCCTTCACTTACGGCAAGAACCACTATCCCATCCAGGCCTATTACCAGCGCGTGATCGAGAAGGACGGCAGCGGCCGCATCACCAACAAGCTGGTGGGCAAGGTGTTCGATAAATATCAAGACGTCTACGTCAACGACTGCAGGATGTGACCCCGCCGCCGCGCCCCCGTCGGGCGCGGCGTGCCTTGATCTTGATTTTCAAAGCCGGATGATTTGTTGACCGCGCGCGGGCCACTGCGCCTGCGGCAGGGGGCGTGTGGATGACGTGGACGCTGCTCTTGGAGCAATTGCTGAATGGCCTGCAGTTCGGGCTGATGCTGTTTCTGATCGCGGCCGGGCTGACCCTGGTGTTCGGCATCATGGACATCATGAACCTGGCCCATGGCTCGCTGTACATGGCGGGCGCCTATGTGGCGGCCGAGACCATGCAGCGCACGGGCTCGTTCACCGCGGCCGTGCTGGTGGCAGCCGTGGCCACCGGCGTGGCGGGTGTGGTGCTGGAGCTGGTGCTGATACGGCGCCTGGCCGTGCGCGACCATCTGGCCCAGGTGCTGGGCAGCTATGCCGTCATCCTCATTGCCAATGACCTGGTCAAGATGGTCTGGGGCCCGGCGCCGGTGATGCTGAACATGCCGGCCGCGCTGTCGGGGCCGGTGCAGTTGCTGCCCGATCTCATGTACCCGGCCTACCGGCTGATGATCATCGTCTTCGGCCTGGCCGCCGCGTTGGGCCTGTACTGGTTCGTGACGCGCACGCGCGCCGGCGTGCTGGTGCGGGCAGGGACCTCCAACCGCCAGATGGCCACGCTGATGGGCGTGCGCGTGCCGCTGCTGTTCCTGGGCGTGTTCACGCTGGGCGCCATGCTGGCGGCGGTGGCGGGGGCGCTGCTGGGGCCCATCACTTCGGTGCAGGTGGGCATGGGCGAGGACATCCTCATCCTGGTGCTGGTGTGCATCGTCATCGGCGGCATAGGCTCCATACGCGGCGCCCTGGTTGGCGCCTTGCTGGTGGGCATGGTGGATACGGCGGGGCGGGCCTTTTTGCCCATGCTGCTGCGCCAGGTGTTCTCCCCGGCCGTGGCATCCAGCGTGGGGCCCACGCTGGCGGCGATTTCCATCTATGTGCTGATGGCGGTGGTGCTGGTGTACCGTCCTTCCGGCCTTTTCCCCGCGCGAGGCTGAGCATGGAACACAGCACATTACAGGGCCGGTTCCAGGCCCGGTTCTTCTGGACCGTGCTCGCGCTGCTGGCGCTGGCGGTGTTCCCGCTGGTGGCTCCGGCGCTGGGGCTGGACTTCTACATCTCCTTCGTGCGCCGCGTACTGATCTACGCGCTGGCTGCCACCAGCCTGAACCTCATCCTGGGCTATGGCGGCATGGTGGCGCTGGGGCATGCGGCCTTCTTCGGTGCGGGGGCCTATGCGGTGGGCATCCTGGCGATGAACGGCGTGACCTCGGCCCTGGTGGCCTGGCCGGCCGCCGCGCTGCTGGCCGGGCTGCTGGCCGCCGCCACGGGCGCCGTGTCGCTGCGCACGCGCGGCGTGTACTTCATCATGATCACGCTGGCCTTTGCGCAGATGCTGTTCTACATCTTCATCTCGCTGCGCCAGTACGGCGGCGAGGACGGGCTCAACCTGCCCGGCCATTCCGTGCTGCCCGGGCTGGACCTGGGCCACGATGTCTCCTTCTACTACGTGGTGCTGGTGCTGTTCGCGGTGCTGATGGCCGTGTTCGGGCGGCTGGTGGATTCGCGCTTCGGCAAGGCGCTGCAGGGCGTGCGCGAGAACGAGTCGCGCATGGAGTCGCTGGGCTACCCGGTCTATCGCATCAAGCTGGCAGCCTTTGTGCTCAGCGGCGCCGTGGCCGGGCTGGCGGGCGCGCTGCTGGCCAACCACAACCTGTTCATCTCCCCCAGCCTCATGCACTGGACCCAGTCGGCCAACCTGCTGATCATGGTGCTGGTAGGGGGCGTGGGCCTGCGCTGGGGCGGCGTGGCCGGCGCCGTCGTCATGCTGACGCTGGAGGAAGTGCTTCGCATGTGGACCGAGTACTGGCACCTGCCGCTGGGCCTGCTGCTGCTGTGCGTGGTGTTCGGTGCGCCGCGCGGCCTGATGGGCCTGTGGCCCGCACGCGGGAGGCAGGCATGAGCGGCGCGGCCACCCCTATCTCCATTCCCACCCCGGCCCTGGAAGCCAAGGGCCTGGTGCGCCGCTTTGGCGCGCTGCTGGCCACCGACCATGTCTCGTTGTCGCTGGCGCCTGGCGAGATCCATGCGCTGATCGGCCCCAATGGCGCGGGCAAGTCCACGCTCATCCATCTGCTGTCCGGCACGCTGGCGGCCGATGCGGGCACGCTGGTGCTGGCGGGGCGCGATGTGAGCGCGCTCAACGCCCACCAGCGCGTGGCGGCGGGGCTGTCGCGGTCTTTCCAGATCACCAACATCTTCAAGCAGTCCAGCGTGCTGGACAACCTGGTGCTGGCCGTGCAGGCGCATGCGGGCAGCAGCTTCAGCTTCTGGCGCCCGCGCGCGGCCGAGACCGCGCTCTACGAGCAGGCCCGCGAGCTGGCGCGCGAATGCGCCATTGACGCCAGCCTGCTGCAACGCCCCGCTGGCACGCTGCCGCATGGCGAGCAGCGCAAGCTGGAATTCGCGCTGGCCCTGGCCGCGCGCCCTGGCGTGCTGCTGCTGGACGAGCCCATGGCCGGCATGGGCCCCGATGAAACACTGCGCCTGACCGAGCTGATCGAATCCCTGCGCGGCCGTGCCGCCATGCTGCTGGTGGAGCACGACATGCAGGCCGTGTTCCGCCTGGCCGACCGCATCTCCGTGCTGGTCTACGGCCGCATCATCGCCACCGGCACGCCCGACGAGATACGTGGCAACGCCGACGTGCGCCAGGCCTACCTGGGCGACGAAGAAGTGAAGGAGGGCGCGTGATGCTCGAAATGCAGGCCGTGCAAAGCGGCTACGGACCCAGCCAGGTGCTGTTCGGCGTGGACCTCCGCATCGAGGCAGGCCAGGTCGTCACCCTGCTGGGCCGCAACGGCATGGGCAAGACCACGCTGCTTCGCACGCTGCTGGGCCAACTTCCGCTGCGCGCCGGCCGCATGGTGTTTGCCGGGCAGGACATTGCCGGCTGGGCCACCGACCGCATCGCCCGCGCCGGCGTGGCCATCGTGCCCGAAGGCCGCCAGTGCTTTCCCAACCTCACGGTGCGCGAGCACCTGACGGCCTTTGTGGCCCATCGCAATTCGGGCAGCCCCGGCGCGGCTGAGCCCTGGACGCCCGAGCGCGTGTTCGCGCTGTTTCCCCGCCTGGGCGAGCGCGCCTCCAACATGGGCAACCAGCTGTCAGGCGGCGAGCAGCAAATGCTGGCCATAGGCCGCGCCCTGGTCACCAACCCGCGCCTGCTCATCCTGGACGAAGCCACCGAGGGCCTGGCCCCCCGCATCCGCGAAGAGATCTGGGCCTGCCTGGCCCAACTGCGCGCCGCCGGCCAGACCATCCTGGTCATCGACAAATACGTGGAGCGCCTGCTGGGCCTGGCCGACCGCCACCTCATCCTGGAGCGCGGCAAGGTCGTGTGGAGCGGAGACTCGGCCGCGCTGGATGGGGACAGAGCGCTGTGGGAACGGTATTTGGGAGTGTGAGCACGCGCAATGCATTCGCGGTTCAAGGCGAAATTCAAGGCGCGATGGAGGGTTGAATGGCATTGAAGATCAATGGGTGGCATGCCATTCAAATACAGGCCTGTATCCAAGATAGGCAATTGCTTACATTTACAGGATGTATCCGGCCCTGCATTTGATTGCCCTATGGCCATCGGCTTGTCTATGATCCCGGCTCACCAAGAGCAGGGAGGCCGCCCCCAGGGCGGCGCGCACTATGACACGCCGAGTCACCATACACACGCCATTGGGCGAGCAGCTGCATTTCCGTGAATTGCGCGGCCAGGAAAACATCAGCCAGCTCTTCAGCCTCGATGTGGAAATGCTCAGCGAAAGCGAAAGCATCGATCCCAAGGTCCTATTGGGCAAAAACGCCACCATAGAAATAGAAACCCAGGGCGGCGGCAGGCGCTTCATCGACGGCATCGTCACCCGCTTTAGCATGCAGGGCCAGGACCACCGCCACTACGCCTACAAGGCGCGCCTGAGCCCCTGGCTGTGGCTGGCCACGCGCAAGAGCGACTTTCGCATCTTCCAGAACCAGGCCGTGCCCGACATCATCGAGCAGGTATTGGGCGTCTATGGCCATCCCCTGCAAAAGAAACTCACGCGTGCGTATCGCAGCTGGGACTACTGCGTGCAATACAACGAAAGCGATTGCGACTTTGTCTCGCGATTGATGGAGCACGAAGGCATCTACTATTTCTTTGAGCACGCATCGGGCCGGCACACCCTGGTGCTGTGCGACGACATCATTGCTTCGCACGGCGTATTGCCCGGAGGCGCCTCCATTCCCTTTTATCCCCCGGAAAAAGCCGCCGCAGGCGATCAGGAAAACATCCACGCCTGGCAGCTGGAGCAGGAAATCAAATCGGGCCGCCATTACAGCGACGACTACGATTTCAAGAAACCCCGGGCCGACCTCACCCACCTGCGGCGCGACCCACCGGGCCACGCCCATGACGGCCACGAAATCTACGAATGGCCGGGCGGCTACACCCAGCTGAGCGACGGCGAGGACTACATCCGCGTGCGCCTGAAGGAAAGCCTCACGGGCCAAAGCCGGGTGCGGGGCCAGTCCTGCCACCGGGCGCTGGCCACGGGCTACACCTTCAGCCTCTACAACTACCCGCGCGGCGACCAGAACCAGCAGTACCTGATCACGGGCCTGAGCTACCACCTCAAAGAAAACCCCCGCGTCAGTGCCGTGGCCCCGGGCGCCAAGGGCAGCGCCGCGGAAGACGGCTCCTTCCAGCGCTACGAGTTGCAGGCCCAGCCCACCAGTCTTGCCTACACGCCACAGCGCACCACGCCCAAGCCCCGCACCACGGGCCCGCAGACCGCCGTCGTCGTGGGCCCGGCCGGAGAAGAAATCTGGACCGACGAATACGGCCGCATCAAGGTGCAGTTCCACTGGGACCGGCTGGGCGCCATGAACGAGAACTCCAGCTGCTGGATCCGCGTGGCCACGAACTGGGCAGGCCCGGGGTTCGGGGCCATCTCCATTCCGCGCATAGGCCACGAAGTGGTGGTGGACTTTCTCAACGGCGACCCCGACCACCCGCTGGTCACGGGCTGCGTCTACAACGCGGCCAACATGCCGCCCTGGGCGCTGCCGGCCAACGCCACGCAATCGGGCATCAAGACCAGATCGAGCAAGGGAGGCGCCGCAGGTGCGGGCATGAAAAACGGCCCGGGCGATGCCAACGCCATCCGCTTCGAGGACAAGGCAGGCGCCGAGCAGCTGTGGCTGCATGCCCAGAAGGACCAGCTCACCGAGGTCGAGAACGACGAGGACAAATGGGTGGGCAACGACCGGCGCAAGACCGTGGACCGGGACGAGACCAGCGTCATCCACCGGGACCGTACCGAGACCGTGGACCGCAACGAGAAGATCGATGTCCACGGCTGGCGCACTGAAGTGGTGGACCTGGATGAGACGCTGACCGTTCACCAGAACCGCCAACGGACCGTGGATCTGAACGAGACCGTGAAGATCGGGCAGTCACGCAACAAAACCGTTGGCAAACACGAGAAGGACAAGATAGGTCGCAACTGGTCCATCGCTGTGGGCCGGTTCAAGACCGAGACCATAGGCATCGCCTACATGCAGAACGTGGGTGTCGCCAAGATGGTGAATATTGGCGTGGCCTACAACCTCAACGTAGGCATGACCATGATCACCAATGTGGGCAGCAGCCGCAAGGACATGATCGGCAAGACACAGGATGTCAGTGTGGGCGACAAGTACGAGCTCAAAGTCGGCGCGGGCAGTGGAGGGGGCGGCAGTGGAAGCGCATCTTCCGGGATGGCGATGAACATCACCGCGCCCAGCAGCGCGAATTCGGAAGGCGGCGGCGCGGCCGGGTCATCCATCACCATGGACGGCAAGAGCATTACGTTGAAGGTGGGCAAAAGCCTGATCGTGATGCAGGAGGATGGGACCATTGTCGTCAATGGAAACACCATCGATGTGGTTGGGTCCAAGCACATAGGCATGGAATCCGACCGGATAGACCTGAACTGAGGGGGTGTGCAATGAGCAGCCCCTCCTATGTTCTGGAATCTTCGACGCCCTCTGCGGACTTGCCCGAAGTCAGAAATCGCACCCGCTTCCCGAGCCAGTATTTTCAGATGCTGGATACCGATGACCACGTATTTCACGTCATGGTCACCCGGATTACCTATGACCTGAATCGACTGGATGAAAACGGGTTTCCACGTCTTGCAAAAAAGCAAGTTGAACTGGTGCAAACCGACGAGTTCTATACCGGGTGTCATACCAGCTCGATTGTCCAGGAGAGCGATTTTTCGCCCTACAAGCCCCGCTGCGATGTCATCTTCTCGCATGCCTTTGCATATTCTCCGGAGGAGAAACCCTTCAATCGCTGGACTGCCGGTGTCAAGATCGATAAATGGGACAAGGTGTTGATGGTTTGCGGCCCGCGCGTCATACGCTCCGGTTTATTGGGCTGGCAGCTCAGTGAGCCAGAAAAGGCCACTCGTGTACCTATCTGCCATGAACTTGCGTTTGGTGGAACCTGTCGTTGGCCGGAAAAAAACGATGAAGACGCCGATCCCGAGATTTTTTCGCGTCATGAACTCAATCCGATTGGATGCGGATTCCTGGACAAGGCATGGGTCAAAAAAACCGGGAAAAATGAATTTCGTGCACCACAGATCGAAGTGTTCAACAAAGCCTTCGATGATGGATGGCTCCGCGGCCAGAACTATCCTGTGGTCGGGCTGGGGCCTATCGGACGCTGGTGGCAGCCACGTGTGCAGCTGACAGGCAGCTATGACCACAAATGGCTTGAAAGCCGTTGGCCTGCCTTGCCCAAGGATTTTGATTTTTCCTACTGGAACTGTGCACCTGCGGACCAGCAGATTGATTATCCAAAAGGTGGCGAGAGCATTACCTTGTTCGGACTGACGCCAGGCGGAGGATATTTGCGCGCAAAGGTCCCAGGCAATCATCCTTATTCATTGGTGGGGCTTCACGCGGGCCCGGTACTGGAGCGCCCCATGCATCTAGATACGCTGATTTTCGACATGCAGAAGATGACACTGACCTGCGTGCACCGCACCAACATCGCGGCCAATGCAGGAATAAAGATGATCGAAGTTCTTCAGCGCACCCAGGAGTGATTTATGGCAAAGGAAATGGGAACAGCCCAGGATGGCCAGTTTGTCTTGATCAACACACTGCCGGATGTATGCCTGACGCCCAACAAAAAAGGGAAACCCATCCCTTATCCCATCATGCATAGCATGGATCAGAGTGGGCAGTGCTCTCCCAATGTGTTTTTTGCAGGAAAGCCTGCCTACCTGCACGAAGAGAGCTACGTGGACAACGTGAAAGGTGATGAGCCAGGTGGAGGCAAGGGAATCGTGTCCGGCACGCATGTAGCGATCAGCCGCAGCGAGCAGCAC
Organism: Delftia sp. UME58; assembly: GCF_014170385.1. NCBI lineage: Bacteria > Pseudomonadati > Pseudomonadota > Betaproteobacteria > Burkholderiales > Comamonadaceae > Delftia > Delftia sp. UME58. The sequence goes on along the minus strand of NZ_LZZV01000109.1, from coordinate 32,409 downwards.
AGCGCCACCGTTTTTGTCAACCAACGCCATGTGGTGCGGACCGGTGACAAGGTCTGGATGAATCGCAAGAAACCCTGACCTGACATGATAATAATGGATTATTGCAAATGACCACCTCCGGCAATCGAGTCAGTGATGGCTACGAATATTCAAGAAGCCCAAAAGGTGATGGATGGGTTCTTCATGAAGTTGTGGTCAAGCCCGATGAAAGCTATAAGGTCTACAAACGCGCGACGAAGAAAGCGAACGGATTCCCGCAGCCTGGCACCCATGCCAATGCCCCGGGGATCATCACACCAAAAACCGAGACATATCAAGGCTCAGCGCCTGCGCAGCAGAAGACAGAACCAAAGCCGGGGCTGCCACCATTGTCCGACTGGGAAAAAGGCATCGATGGGCTGAAGAACTATGTCGATGGCGTTCCTCGTGAAAAGATAAGAGGAGAAACTTCTGCGATTCTTACTGAGCTTGGCGACTATGGGTCAGGGCGATCCATTCCTGGTGGGGGTCCTGAACAATATGCGCGCCGCGAGCAGCTGAAAGTGGCTTTGGAGCTTTTCAAGGAAAGGGCCAGCAAGGAGAGCATTGATCCCAAGGAAGTCCCTGAATTGGGAAGCTATGCACGCAACCAGCTCACTACGGTATTTTCCGCCTCCCTGTCCGGGGCGTTTATTCGGCGCAGGGGCAAGGGGAAATCCGACAAGAACTGCGCCTGCTAGAAAAATTCTGCAGTGCGAAAAAATAGACAAATAGATAAAAAGAGAGGGAATACGCATGAGCGCCAATCCTGAAACGATTCAACTGGCCTATGGCGCATGCGTGCTCAATGGGGTCAACGAGCGAGACTTCGTGATCGACGGGGCCATGCCCCTGCATTGGCAGCGCACCTACCTGTCCGACAACGCGCATGCAGGCCTTCTTGGCAGGGGATGGACTGTGCCCATGTCGCTGCATCTGCTCGCAATGCCCGAGGAAGTGGTCCTCATCGATGCGCAGGGCCGGCGTATTTCGTTTCCGCATCTGGAGGCAGGCCAGCAGTTCTACTCCCGGTATGAGCACATCACGCTGCGGTGTGTAGGTGGTGCAAGCTGGGAAGTGGTCAGCCAGGATGGCACGCGCCTGCTGTTCGGCCGTGGCGACGAAGCGCCTGGGGCCGCCGCAGCGGCCGCCACCCGCTATATCCGCTTGGCGGGAGTGGAGGACAGCAACGGCAACGGCTTCCACCTGCAGTACGACGCCGCAGGCCTGCCCGTGACACTGCGCAGGACGGACGGCGTCCAAGTGGGTTTTGCCTATGACTGGTCCATCGTCCCGGGCAGTCCCCGGCTGGTGCAGGTGCTATGGCATGGTCAGCTCGAGGAAGAGGCGCCGCTGCTGGTCAGCTACCGCTACAGCAAGGATGGCGACCTGAGCGAAGTCGTGGATGACACCGGTGTCGTCTGCCAGCGGTTCACGTACGTGGACCACCGACTGGTGGAGCGCCAGGAAGCCAGTGGGTTGGTTGTCTGCTACGAATGGAGTTCCCTTCAGCCAGAGGCCAAGGTACTGGCCATGCGGCACTCCACAGGCGCGCAGTGGCACATGCGCTATGACGACGCGGCGCACACGGTCCAGGTCACGCACATCAGCGGCACGATGTCCCGCAGCTTCGAGCAACGCTTCGATGCGGATGGCCACCTTCTTGCATCGGTGGATGCGCTGGGCGGCGTTACCCGGCTCGAACGCGATGCCTATGGGAACGTGCTTTCACACACCGACGCCCAAGGCAACATCACCACCTACCAATACGACGCGCGGGGACGGACCACGTTGGCACACCTGCCTGACGGCGGCCAGGAGTCCACGCAGTGGCTGCAGGGCCAGGACAAGCCCGTAGCCATCACCGATGCCCTGGGGCGGACCACCCGTTTCGAATGGGATGAGCGCGGAAACCTTCTGAGCACCACGGCTGCGGACGGCAGCATCACCCGCTACCGCTACGACCAGCGCGGCCTGCCCGTCACCATCACCGATGCCCTGGGCAAATCCCGGCAACTGCAATACAACGCGCTGGGCCAGCTCGTCCAATACACGGACTGCTCCGGCCAGCCCACGCAACTGCTATGGGATCTTGAGGGCAACGTGCTGTCCATCACCGACGCACTGGGCCACAAGACGCTGCACGGATACACGCGCCTCAACCGTGGCCGGCGCCTGACCTTGCTGCGCGCAGCGGATGGCAGCGAGGAACGCTTCGCCTATGACCCGGCAGGCCGCCTGATTGCGCACCAGGACCCACTGGGACAAAACACCCGCTACCAGCTCGACGTCTACGGCAACCCGCTCGCCCGCACCAATGCGCTGGGCCATTCGTTGCAGTACGAGTACGACGGCTTCGGTCGCCTTACGCGCCTCATCAACGAAAACGGGGCCCACTACCGTTTTGCCTGGGATGCCCTGGATCGTCTCCTGGCGGAGCAGGGCTTTGATGGCCGGCGCCTGGACTACCGCTACAACCGTGTCGGCCATCTGCTGGAAATGGTCGATGGACTGTCCCAGGGCGCCACATGGATGGGGCGCGATCCATCAGCCATCCGTACCTACTACCAGCGCGATGCCATGGGGCGCATGCTGGAGCGCCGGGCCCACAAGCGCGGGCAGCCATCCACGCGCACCCGCCTGGCCTACGACGCCGCGGGCCAGCTCACCATGGCACGCAATGCCAATGCACGGGTGCAACTGCTCTACAACCCCGTGGGCCAGATCGCCAGCGAAATCCTGCACACCCGCCTGGGCCAGCACAGTGCACTCACGCACCGCTACGACCTGCTGGGCAACCGCATCTCCACCTGCCTGCCCGATGGCCGGACCATCCACACGCTGACCTATGGATCGGGCCACGTGCACCAGATCCATATCGACGGCGAAGTCATCTGCGACTTTGAACGCGACGCCCTGCACCGGGAAATCGAGCGCAGCCAGGGCTCTCTGCGCAGCCGCTACCACCTGGACCCCCTGGGGCGCCTGCTGGCCAGCCAGGCCGGGCCCGCCTCAGACGGGGCAAGCACAGCGCCTGCTGCCAGCACCCACAACACCACCAGCGGCCAAAGCATCGCAAGGCGCTACAGCTACGACGCTGCAGGCCAGTTGCAAAGCATCGACGACAGCCGCACGGGCCGCACGCTCTACCAGTACGACGCCATCGGCCGCCTGACCCAAGCCCTGGCGGGCCATGCGGCGGAGCGCTTCGCCTTCGACCCGGCGCACAACCTCATCGACCCCGATCAGCCGCCGCCACAACAAGCCAGCCCTGCCAGCCCGCGCCCGCCAGGCACGGAGACTCCGGACGAACAATGGGCGCGCTACGTCAGGGAACACCTTTCAGACCCCAACTTCAACCTGCTCCAACTGAGGGACGACGCGCTGATCGCCAACGCCGACCCCGCGCAATGGGATCGCGTGGCGGGCAACCGGCTCAAGGTCTGGCAGGAGCACCGCTACGAGTACGACACCTGGGGCAACTGCACCGACAAGCGCAGCGGCAAGCACCAGATACAGCACTTCACCTGGGATGCGGAGCACCAGCTCATTGCAGTCCACACGGAAAACCAGAACCAGCGCCAGGGTGAGCAGGCGCACTGGCGTTATGCCTACGACCCCTTTGGCCGGCGCATAGCCAAATGGCAGGAACACCACGCCCCTGCAGTCCAGAAAAAGCTCGCACGCCACGCAGTCACACACTTCCTGTGGGATGGCAACCGCCTGCTGGCCGAACACGCCCTGCAGCACAAGGACGGCAAGGACACGACAAGCCACAGGCTCTACCTGTATGAGCCCGACAGCTTCGTGCCGCTTGCCCAGGTGCAAAGCCTCTGGAGCAAAGACCAGCAGGCGCGCGACAAAGCCCTGGGCAGCCCCTTCGTGCAGCAGGCCTTGCACGAAGCGCGCAATGACGACAAGGTCTGGAACACCAAGGTCCTGCCGCTGCAGCGCAAACTGCAATCGCGCCTGAAGGGCGTGGTGCCTCAGGAAGCACCCCCCAAGGCGCTGCAAAACCAGACCTTGCATGTGCACACGGACCACCTGGGCACACCCCGGGAACTGACCAACGCGGAAGGCCATATCGTCTGGGCCGCCAGCTACAAGGCCTGGGGCGCTACGGCCAGCATTGACCATCCCGCCGTGCTGCAGACGGTACGCATGGGCAATACCTTGACCCAGCACTGGGTGGAACAGGACCAGGACAGCCGACCTGAGCAGCACCTGAGATTCCAGGGGCAATACTTTGACGTTGAGACGGGGCTGCATTACAACCGGTTCAGGTACTACGATCCGGATGTGGGGAGGTTTGTTAGTCAGGATCCGATTGGGTTGGCGGGAGGGGTTAATACATACCAATATGCAGAGAACCCAATCATTTGGGTGGATATATTTGGTCTTGCAAGAATGCGAGGAGCAACCTCCAAGGTATCTACCTCGAAGGGGTCTAGCTCATTGCCAAATTTGCCAAAGGGCGTACATTCGGAAATAAGAAATCTGGATGTGTTAAATAAACAAGGTGCATTAAGAGGGCAGCATGTAACAATTTCCGATATTGAAGGACATTTTGGAACTGGAAATATACCTGTTGGAATGTGTTGCAAGTGTCGATTGAATATGTTTGACTCTCTTATTGAAGGTGGAGCAACCGGCGTAACGATACCAGAAACTCGTGCCAATAAAGTTGTTGGTCAAATTACAATAAAAAGAGAGAATTTCTTGAAAGCTCAAAAAGATTTAGGAGATATGCTTAGTAATATTCCGCAAAGTAAAACACTGTGTCGTTCCAATTCATCTTGGGATATTTTGAAGAAATATAGTAGTTAGATTATGAATCCGTACGTTGTAAATGAAAAAGAATATAGTGGATCAATTGGATTTCGTTCTGATATATATTTTGATATACATCACAACGAGGCATTCGGGTATTCGAAGGATTTGGGTTGTTTCGCGTTAAATAAAACCCCACTTGTTGATCCAAGTTTTTCAAAAATTGAATTCATAGAAAGAGATGTGAATGGATTTTGTATTAAAAAAACAAAAACATCAAAAATATTAAAATATTTTGATCAAACACCATTGCAAAAAGAGATAACAAATCAGCTATTTTTATTTATAAATAATTTTCATTATGGAAAATCTGGCAAACAGTATTTAAGTATTGAGTATGTGGATAAATTCTTCACAAGCTTCAAAGTGGCTGAATATGGCAGCTTGGAACCAAAGTATTTATCCATTGCAAGAGCAATAGATGGGCGGGTTTATACCGGCGATTATCCTTTGAGTGATGATGAGTCAATTCCTTTGTTGTCGATATGTATGGATAAGAATTCAATAGTGGTGAATCATGAAAACAATCCTCTGGTATTCGAAGTTGAATTGCAAGAAGAAGTTGTGCGAATGATCTCGCAATTAATGAAATTTGGATTTCCGGATGAATATGTTCAATTATAAAATTGACGCCTAAATTTTCTTTACACGACACTTTATAAATAAATAATGCGGAATTTCGGCTCCGAAGCGTTCGAAAATTGAACTCTACTTTGAAGGAAATTGGTAAATAAAAAATGGTGAGCTTACAACTAAATAAATCAATCCAAAGAAAATTAATGAATCTCAGAATTTAATGAGCTTAAAGAATATGGGAATCAATGGCAAGAAGAAATTGATAAAAGTGCGGGCCTACATAGCTAAAAGAAAACTCAGGCCAACCGAGCCGTCTTACAAAAATAGTTGGCTAGAAAAAACCTGACATGTCACCCGTTTATGGGATTGCTAAATGACCAGTATTCATTCTCTGATGTTGAATCACCAGAGGGAAATGAAAAATATAGGAGAAATGATTGGCCTCCCATACGCAGCTAAAGTTATTAACGAAAATGAAATATATGCTATTGATGGAGTTACCAAACATGATCTAAGTCCAATGCTGAGAGATCGATTTATTTTTTGCGACAGATGGGATGATTTTTATCTTTCTCAAAATATGCTCTCTTTGGATTAGATAAATAATTTTCCATACAATGCGAAGTTGGTGGAATGGATAAGTCTGAGAAAAGAAAATTGGGATCATGTGCCTCCGGGAAGTGTAGGGGATTCTTTCTGTTCTATTTTGTTATTCAATCCTTATGAGCCAGAAGAGATATATATTGACTGGAGCGAGTGAAGGAAAGAACATGCGATCTGGCATTGCGCTCAGTCGGACTACTATAGATATGATAATCTAGAAGAATTTTTCATGGAAATATCAAGAGTATAATAAAATATACTATTTGTGGAGCGATTTTCTTCCCGCCGGCTTCTACAAAAATCTTGTAGAGATATTTTTTTGATTGTGGAGATGTGTGTAAGCCACAAAAGGCGTCCTGGCACTATGCCTTTGATCCCTTCGGCCGGTGCCTAGCCAAATGGCAGGAAACGTCTGAACAGAAATATTCCGCCCCGGCGCAGGCACTGCCTCCCCTGTCACCCACTTCCTGTGGGACGGCAACCGCCTGCTGGCCGAACACGCCCTGCAGCACAAGGGCGGCAGGGACACGACAAGCCACAGGCTCTACCTTTATGAGCCCGACAGCTTTGTGCCGCTGGCCCAGGTGCAAAGCCTCTGGAGCAAAGACCAGCAGGCGCGCGACAAAGCCCTGGGCAGCCCCTTCGTGCAGCAGGCCTTGCACGAAGCGCGCAATGACGACAAGGTCTGGAGCACCAAGGTCCTGCCGCTGCAGCGCAAACTGCAATCGCGCCTGAAGGGCGTGGTGCCTCAGGAAGCACCCCCCAAGGCGCTGCAAAACCAGACCTTGCATGTACATACGGACCACCTGGGCACACCCCGGGAACTGACAAACGCCGATGGCCATATCGTCTGGGCCGCCAGCTACAAGGCCTGGGGCGCCACGGCCAGCATTGACTACCCCGCCGTGCTGTAGACGGTGCGCATGGGCAATACCTTGACCCAGCACTGGGTTGAGCAGGACCAGCACAGCCGACCTGAGCAGCACCTGAGATTCCAGGGGCAATACTTTGACGTTGAGACGGGGCTGCATTACAACCGGTTCAGGTACTACGATCCGGATGTGGGGAGGTTTGTTAGTCAGGTTCCGATTGGGTTAGCTGGTGGATATAATGTTTATCAATATACGCCTAATCCTACTGGGTGGATTGATCCATTAGGATTGTGTAAATGCGATTGCAGAGAAAAAAGCAGATGCCGAGAAAAGAGCAATAGAGATTCATCAAAAAGTACTTGAACCGGCACAAAGTCGAACCACAATTGCAGTTACTCCAACAAAGGAAGGAGTTACCATTGTTAGTAGCAGTGAAGCAAGATTGCGTCCTGCTCAGCGCGCTAGCTTAAAACCCAACGAAATAGAGGCCAAGGGGCCTGGGCACGCAGAAATCACTGGGCTTAATACCGCTGTATCTCTGGGTCTAAATCCTATTGGGATAGCTGCAAGTCGACCAATATGCTGCAATTGTCAAGATGAAATGGGCAAGAGAGGTGTTCCGCCCTTGAGTCCAAGGAAGAATAGATAAATTATGCTTGATTTTTATCAATTTAAAGAAGCGCTAAATTCCTTTCCAAAAAGATTTCAAACATCGTTAACTCTTGCATTTTGTGAGAGAATGTTTCCTGGATATTCTATATTTTGCGAAAAATATAATCTGCCAAAGCCATTGCGACAAATCCTCAATCAAGCATGGATTATAGAGGAGGGTGACAAATACGATAGATTTGTGATTGATGATTTGGAGAGTCAGGCGGAGTCTGTTGCACCAGATACGGAGGATTATCAAGATATATTGGTGTCATCTGCTTTGGATGCTTGTTTGGCTTTGTCTTTTTGGTTCAAATTTAAAAATGATAAAGATATAAACTCTAGAAATCATATATTGGATTTTGGGAGAGATACATTGGATATGTATATTCAGGTTTTGGAGGATATGGATACTGGAGATCATCATATTGATGAGGAGGTAGAAAAACATTTTCTTGTGAAACAGGAGTTGGATAGACAGGCGGAGGATATTATTTTGGCTAAAAATATGGCATCGAATGAACTATTATTTGAATTGAAGAGAAAATATAAAAATACAAATATAGGATTAATTGTTAATTGACGAGTTTTTAAATTTATCATCTTCTCTAGGGGTTTAAGATAATACTGAGATACTTATTTGCCTAAAGTCTTTTGATGGTGGTAAATAAATCCTTGCTTAGAGTTGCCAGATCGATGCTTAAAAATTAAGTATTCTGAAGGATTTAATTCCGTGAAATTGATGGCTTTGCGGTATACCGCAAAGCCTCTGGGAAAACACCAGGGTGCATGCGGCAAATCCTTGTACAACCCCCTTTGTGTAGTAGGCCCTGCACGAAGCGAGCAATGACGACAAGGTCTGGAACACCAAGGTCCTGCCGCTGCAGCGCAAACTGCAATCGCGCCTGAAGGGCGTGGTGCCGCAGGAAGCACCCCCAAGGCGCTGCAAAGCCAGGCCTTGCACGTGCATACGGACCACCTGGGCGCCCCCCGGGAACTGAACAACGACGCATATGGCCATATCGTCTGGGCCGCCAGCTACAAGGCCTGGGGCGCTACGGCCAGCATTGACTACCCCACCGTGCTGCAGACGGTACGCATGGGCAATACCTTGACCCAGCACTGGGTGGAACAGGACCAGGACGGCGGATCTGGGCAGCACCTGAGATTCCAGGGGCAATACTTTGACGTTGAGACGGGGCTGCATTACAACCGGTTCAGGTACTACGATCCGGATGTGGGGAGGTTTGTTAGCCAGGATCCGATTGGGTTGTTTGGTGGTGTGAATCTATACCAATTCGCACCGAATCCTATTGAATGGATAGCCCCATTAGGATTAAGGTGCGATAGTCCTGCGCAAAAACTAGCTAGAAAATTAAGAGCAGTAGAAGGTGCGCAGGATAAAGCCGTAAGAGTTAGAAATTTGCCGGACGGAAGGGTTCGGTATTATGAGAAAGAGGCGCTTGCAGCCAAACTTGGACCAACTAGAGGGCGCTCACATGTAACGGAGTGGAATCCAAATACAGGGCAAGTACGCGTATGGGAGGAAACCTATGATCATATGGGTAAGGTAAATCGTGTTCATCCTAAAATGAATAACGGAGAAATTCTTGAACTACCTCATTATCCTCCAACTAAGGCAGATATAGATTCAGGTAAAGCGACTGCAGCGGGAAGAGCCACGTGCTGAAGTTGTTAGTAAAGGAGATGGATATGTCTGATACGAAGCATCGATTTTTAAAAGGGTTAAATCTATTAATTGAAAATGAAGGGTATTCCGCTGAAAAGATTTCTAGATATGTCTTTGAATTTAGCTTGGATTATCGTATAGATGATTCAAAGCTTAATTTTGTGATTGACTTTCTGAAAGGAATGGATGCAGGTCCTGAATTTGAATTGTCCGAAGAAGAGTTTTGGGATTTTATTGCCAATAATATTTGATATCAAGGATTGATATTGAATTTATTGATGAATGAGTTTTGATTAAATAAAAATTGTTCAATATGTTTCATAGAGCAATAATATCGAAAACTTACTAACGAACTGCCTTGTGGAGAGCGTAAGAAATTACAGTGCGATATTGAATATTTTAGAATCAGAATCAGTTCATGGAATTTTTATTTGATGGTGTGCAATATAATTCTATTATCAAATAATTGATAGCTATTGTTTTGTGGTAAGTGTAATAAAAAAATGGTTGTAAGATAAAGATTCAGAAACTGTTATTGAAAAGAAAATTCTTATTTATGTTTTTGTTTCCAGTGTGGATATGCAGATATCTCCAATCGTGTTGAACAGGAGACGTAATTCCTGCAGAACGTGGCAGAGTTGATCTTCGATGTATATACGAGCCACTTGGACATGCTGATGGACTCCCAACGCAGATGGCCATATCGTCTGGGCCGCCAGCTACAAGGCCTGGGGCGTTACGGCCAGCATTGACCATCTCGCCGTGCTGCAGACGGTACGAATGGTCAATACCTTGACCCAGCACTGGGTGGAACAGGACCAGGACGGCGGACCTGGGCAGCACCTGAGATTCCAGGGCAATACTTTGACGTTGAGACGGGGCTGCATTACAACCGGTTCAGGTACTACGATCCGGATGTGGGGAGGTTTGTTAGTCAGGATCCGATTGGGTTGTTTGGGGAGGGGTAAATTTGTATCAATATGCCCCTAATCCAATAGATTGGATCGACCCCTTGGGTTTAGATAAAATATCAGCAAGCTTTTCGAATAGATTGAAGCCTAGTTTCAAAATATTAAATCGATTGGGAAGATTGTTTTCTGATCTAATACATTAATTATTATGATTAAATTGATAGAAATTCCAGTTCCAGAAGTCATTAATAAAAAAACAAAGGCACTTGCCGTCTTGGATGCCATATTTTGTCAAGAATGTGAGTTGAGATATTTTAGTCACAATTCTAAATGGTCAGATATTTCTGAAATGGGATCCATGAGAGATGGAGAGGGTGATGATTACTTTATATTGTTCATAAATTTTGGTGCTGCGATAAAAGGTAGTTGTCGTGAAAGTTATGAGACTGGAACCAATCGTCTTGCTAACATGGACCATAAATTGATTCCGAAAATATATGTTGATTTTATCAATGAGCCGGCATTTTATATAGAAGAGGCGACGTTCATTATCTGGTTTGATGTGGTCGATAGAAAATGGAAAAAAATAGGTGATTCAAACGATGATGATTACTTGGGTGGTGGGGCGGATTCTCTGTTGCGATGGATATGTGGTGGACCAGAGGTTTATAAAAATTGGGCGGAGAAATATTTTGAAAAGATAATAAATATTGAGCTTGTGAGAAGTGTTTTTGAATTTAAACCGATAGATATGAATTTTGTGAAAACTATAATTTTTGATATCGATTTGGATAAGCTGCAGGAGGATCTTGAGGAAATTGGATATCCTTATATAGGATATTCTGAATAGAAGTGAGAAGTGGAAATTAAGTAAGTTTTGGATTTTGCCAAAATATAATCTCTGAAAAATTACAGGGGATCTCTAAGAGTGGCTAACACCACTTCGTCATAGCCCCTCGCAGAGCAGTTATGCTTGCGGCCCTCATGGCACGACGACCCGTAAGCAAAGAACTGTGGCGACAGCTGCAACCCCTCATCCCAGCCTTCGTGCCTTCTGCCAAAGGCGGTGCGCGCAAGCTCGCAGTCAGCGATGAAGCCGCTCTCAACGGCATCCTGTTTGTGCTTCAAACAGGCATTCCGTGGGAAGACCTTCACCAATCCCTTGGGTACGGCAGCGGCATGACTTGCTGGCGGCGCCTGCGCGACTGGAACGCTGCTGGTGTCTGGGAGCAGCTGCACCAGGCCATGCTGACTCGCTTGCGTGAACATGACCAGATTGATTGGAGCCGTGCCAGCATTGATGGCTCCTCGGTACCAAGCCCCCGGGGGGCCAGGAAACGGGTCCAAACCCCACGGACAGAGGCAAGCTCGGCTCCAAGCGACACATCGTCGTAGATGCCAGAGGCATCCCACTAGTGATCTTGGTCAGCGGCGCGAACCGGCATGACTCCAAGATGTTCGAGAGGTGCGTGGACGCGATTCCTGCGATTGCTGGCCTGCCAGGACGTCCCCGCAAAAGGCCATCGAAGCTGCACGCCGACAAAGGTTACGACTTCAAGCGATGCCGAGTCCACCTGAGGCAGCGGGGCATCATTGGCCGGATTGCCAGACGAGGCATTGAGAGCAGTGAGCGGCTGGGAAAGCACCGGTGGGTGGTGGAAAGGACGCACAGCTGGTTTGCAGGCTTTGGCAAGCTGCGAATCCGCTTTGAACGACGGCTGGATATCCACGAAGCGTTGCTGAAATTGGCGGCAGCGATCATCTGCGCACGCTTCGTGGATCGGTGGTGTTAGCCACTCTAAAAACCTCAATTCGCTGCAGCGCGAACTGCAATCGCGCCTGAAGGGCGTGGTGCCGCAGGAAGCACCCCCCAAAGGCGCTGCAAAGCCGTACCTTGCATGTGCATACGGACCATCTGGGCACTCCGAGGGAATTGACCAACGCGGAAGGCCATATCGTCTGGGCCGCCAGCTACAAGGCCTGGGGCGCCACGGCCAGCATTGACTACCCCGTCGTGCTGCAGACGGTGCGCATGGGCAATACCTTGACCCAGCACTGGGTTGAGCAGAACCAGGACAGCCGGCCTGAGCAGCACCTGAGATTCCAGGGCCAATACTTTGACGTTGAGACGGGGCTACATTACAACCGGTTCAGGTACTACGATCCGGATGTGGGGAGGTTTGTTAGCCAGAATGTCGTTCGCTTAGTTGGCGGTATAAATTTTTACTTCTATGCAGCTAATCCTATTGCATTTGTTGATCCCTGGGGGATGGCACCGATTGCGCATCAAAGAAATGGCAAGACTTTATGCATTAAAGATAAATTCGCGGCAAACTCTCCTGAATCCAAAGAGCAAAAAAACTTTGTTGATCGATGGAATAAACAAATAAAAAACAATGGAGGCAGTATGACTCGAAGAGTTCTTTATTCTCAGGAGCGGAAAGATTCTGATGAGTGGAAACGAAAAATACGGTGTCAATGTCCGGCAGGTAAGGTCGCGGGACATGTTCCAGATGCTGCAGCTGGTGGGCCGGCAGTTCCTTTGGATTGGATGGCGCAGTTCCCTGCGACCAATGGATATGTAGGCGGAATTGTTCGACATTTGCCTGTTGGATATTCCTATGACAATGTGAAGCTTGTTGCGGATTTAGCAAACTGCTAAGGAGAGGATATGAACGTTCTAGATCTTTTGAGAAAATATAAAAATATAAGAGATGCTGAAATTCCAAAACTTGGTCCGCATAGGATTGAAAAATCCATTCCTTACTCAGGAGGTATAATGACTTTTGAGCCAGGTTTCTCTAGGCCGATAAGTCCTATGTTGAAAAAGAGATTTGAATTTTGTTCGACATGGGAGAATGCATATCTATCGCAGAAATGGCTTTCTATTGATGAAATAAATAATTGGGAAAATGATGAAAAAATAAATGAATGGGTAAATCTGAGGAAAGAAAATTCCTACGATGGAGATCCTTTGGAAGATTATCCAATGAGAAATTTGGCTATTTTTGCTATCAACCCATATGAGCCCGAAGAGATCTATTTGGTGTGGGATGAGGGTAGATTGGAGCCCAGAGTGTGGCATTATTTTGGTGCCGAATTCTATAGATTTAATTCTTTCAGAAGGTTTCTATTGTATATCAATGGGATGATGGACGATACGGATACTGCTAGGGAGGTAATTTAGTGATATTTCATATGTCGATCAATTTATATTATTTCTGCCGATATTCTAAGGTTTCAGATGGTTGATGTTGCTCGCCTAAATCTGTGAATTCGCTGCTCCCGATTTTCGGAAAAATAATTGAAGAAAAATTTATATTATTGATGTATTTATAAGATATGGTATGGGCTCATCGCTCAGTATCGATTTGCTTTTTGCGGCAGATGGGATGAATCTTAGCTTTCTAAAAATATACATTCCTTAAATGAGGTAAATAATTGTCGATATAAGGCGAAGCTGGTGAATGTGAGAAAAAAGGGGGGGAAGTTGGATATATCAAGTCTCTCAAGGAGAGGCTTAAATTAGATCAATTGAGTGATAGAGATCATATTTTCAGGTCTCTATAAATCTGGAGATTCGTGCCGCTGGCCCAGGTGCAAAGCCTCTGGAGCAAAGACCAGCAGGCGCGCGACAAAGCCCTGGGCAGCCCCTTCGTGCAGCAGGCCTTGCACGAAGCGCGCAATGACGACAGGGTCTGGAACACCAAGGTCCTGCCGCTGCAGCGCAAACTGCAATCGCGCCTGAAGGGCGTGGTGCCTCAGGAAGCCCCCCCAAGGCGCTGCAAAACCAGACCTTGCATGTACATACGGACCACCTGGGCACTCCGAGGGAACTGACCAACGCAGATGGCCATATCGTCTGGGCCGCCAGCTACAAGGTCTGGGGCGCTACGGCCAGCATTGACCATCCCGCTGTGCTGCAGACGGTACGCATGGGCAATACCTTGACCCAGCACTGGGTGGAGCAGGACCAGGACAGCCGACCTGAGCAGCACCTGAGATTCCAGGGGCAATACTTTGACGTTGAGACGGGGCTGCATTACAACCGGTTCAGGTACTACGATCCGGATGTGGGGAGGTTTGTTAGTCAGGATCCGATTGGGTTGGTTGGGGGCGTGAATCACTATTTTTATGCACCTAATCCGATTAACTGGAGCGATCCATATGGCTTGACTGGTGCTCGATCAATAAAAACTGGTCCCAATATTCCTGGGGGGACGGTTTCTGGATTGAGTACGGGGGAAGGAGGGGAAGGAATTACCAACTAAGCGGTGCAGCGGGCAATGGACAGGGTGCCCGAAAAATTCCGCTCACCATTCCATGGAGATTGTGCGGAGCCAAATGGAATGAGTAAGGCTGCAAATTTAGCGGGTGTAAAAACTGATGAGGAGCTAAAGAATATGAACAAAGGGTCGCAGATTTCAGCGCATAGAAATGACAAGAAAGGAAAGTTAATGAACCCTTGCTCTAGTTGTCAATATTTGCTTGATGAGCAGGGTGTGGGTTGCTTTACGAGGTTATTAAATGGAAAACCTTAATGTAAAAGATATGATTGCAGAAATATATAAAATTCTCGATTGGGAAAATGTTGGATTTTATTGTATTATAGATCTATATGTTAAATATTTGAATGATTTATATGAGAAGCCGAAGTTTAACGAAAAAATAAGCATTTTAACCAATTTTGATTTTAAAAAATATTTGCAATATGCTGAACAGAATTCGAAGAGATTGCTTTCTGATGAAAAAAACAAAAAATTAAAAGAAGAGCTGTGGCGGGAAAATGTTGGTAGTCCGCAGAATATAAAATCAATTATTAGATTGTTGATAACAGCGCTAACTACCGAGCAGGAGATGCTGGCTTATAGTAATTATCCAGAATATGTGGCTACGGATTTGCTGGATCTTATGATTATAAGTTTGGCTAAGGTCGATCTTGAGTATGCAAATGGTTTCTTGAATTTCTCTAGGACGCGCTTTGGACTGGATAATAGACTTTGAGCACAAACTGCAATCGCACCTAAAGGGTGGCGTTGTGCCGCAGGAATATCAGCCCCAAGGCGCTGCAAAGATGTACACGCCGACCATCTAGGCGCCCTCTCGGGAACTGACCAACGCAGACGGCCATAGCGTCTGGGCCGCCAGCCAGCTACAAGGCCTGTGGCGCCACGGCCAGCAGTGACCATCTCGCCGTGGTGCAGACGGTGCGGATGGTCAATACCTTGACCCAGCACTGGGTGGAGCAGGACCAGGACGGCGAACCTGAGCAGCACCTGAGATTCCAGGGCCAGTACTTTGACGTTGAGACGGGGCTGCACTACAACCGGTTCAGGTACTACGATCCGGATGTGGGGAGGTTTGTTAGTCAGGATCCGATTGGGCTTAGAGGTGCCACAAATTTCTATATTTGCGCATTAAATCCAACGGAGTGGATTGATGTTTTAGTTTTAAATCCAAGGTGTAGATATGATCCTGATATGAGTTATTTGGAAAAACTGCTCATAATATTCATGGAGAGTTATTAAAGACCAATGGATCGCCCAGAGGCTTTAATAGCACGACGGTTGCTGCAGAAAAGTGCAGATGATGGACGGAAAAATACGAACAGTTGCCGCAAAAATTCAAGGACAATTTTCCTGAGATTAGGCTGCAGCTGCTCATGGATCTGGAGTTATTCCTGTCAATGTCGCGAAAACGAAAGCTCCAGAGGGGCATGCGGAACGTAATATCATCGATCAATGGGTAAAACCAAATGGATAGAGAGTTTTAGAAGTTGCGGCGAGTAGGCCAATTTGTAAAGATTGGCAAGGATGCATCGATTCCAGTGGTGTTAATCCAGTTTTTCCGAGAAAAAAGTTAAATAAATGAATGAAAAAATAATTCAGCATGGTGTCGAGTATGTGTTGTCTCTTTTGATCATTGATAGAATGAAAAATGATTGTAAAGGATTTTCAGATGAAAACATATTAAAGTTAATCGATGATTTGTGGGGCGTACTCTCGAAGAAGATTACAAAAAAATTTCTGAAAGATGGTAAGAAATATATAAATCAAATAATTGTTGATGAACAGGGTGCTTCTAAGGAGGAAATGTTGGTCAATTTTCTTGCATATTCTCTAGATGAACTGATTTTTCAGCTCCTTGATGCGGATGGATTCACTGGAGATGGAGTGATTGACTACAGAGTTCAGGAAGTTGAGTTTGTTGAGCAAGAGCATATTTTTAAAAGCTCAAAAAATGTGAGCCTAAACTCTTATCAAGAAGAGGATGTGAGAAAAAAAGGGGATGAGGAAATTGAATATATAAAATCTCTTAAGGAGAGACTTGGGAGGCTTGAATTAGATCAATTGAGTGATAGAAATTATATTTTTAGATCTCTATAAATCTGGAGCTTCGTGACACTGGCCCAGATGCAAAGCCTCTAGAGCAAAGATCAGGAGGCGCGCGACAAGGCCCTGGGCAACCCCTTTGTGCAGCAGGCCTTGCACGAAGCGCGCAATGACGACAAGGTGCTGGAGCACCAAGGTCCTGCCGCTGCAGCGCAAACTGCAATCGCGTCTGAAGGGCGTGGTGCCGCAGGAATCACCCCTCAAGGCGCTGCAAAGCCAGACCTTGCACGTGCATACGGACCACCTGGGCACACCGCGGGAACTGACCAACGCAGATGGCCATATCGTCTGGGCCGCCAGCTACAAGGCCTGGGGCGCCACGGCCAGCATTGACTACCCCGCCGTGCTGCAGACGGTGCGCATGGGCAATACCTTGACCTAGCACTGGGTGGAACAGGACCAGGACAGCCGACCTGAGCAGCGCCTGAGATTCCAGGGCCAATACTTTGACGTTGAGACGGGGCTGCATTACAACCGGTTCAGGTACTACGACCCGGATGTGGGGAGGTTTGCTAGTCAGGATCCGATTGGGTTGGTTGGTGGGTTGAATTTATATCAATATGCTCATAATCCGGATGATCTATGAATAAACCTCGTATAAAAGAAATAATTGAGGAGATTGAAGATTTCTTGAAAATTGAAAGTAAAGACTTTCAGTATATATTGGAGATGTATTGCGAATATCTCAAGCTTTTGTCAAAAAATGATGGCTTTAAATTCTGTATTAATGACGAATGTGTCAAATTATTTTCATCTAATTTGTGGATTGTCGAGAAGAATATAAAAGGAGAAATGACGCTTGATGAGATGCGAATTGAGAAGGTTAGGCTTATAAATTTAAAGGAAAATTCTGAAGCAAATTGTGCGCGTTTAATAAAACTATTATTGACAGGCTTGGCTACCAAGGAAGGCATGCTGGACTACAGCAACTATGAAGAATACTTGGCTAGTGATATGCTTGAAATATCATTTGCTTCATTGCGAGATGTTGATATTAAATGCGCGGAAAATTTTTTGCTCTTCTGTAGAAATTATAAATAAATGCTGTTTTTGCGTAATTTGTAGCGAACACAAATATCTTTGGCGTGCACCACGTCGCCGGTGAAGTCATCTGCGATATTGAACGCCACGCCCTGCATCGGTAGATTGAGCGCAGCCAGGGCCCCCTGCGCAGCCGTTACCAATTGGACCCCTTGGCCTGCAGCACAAAGACGTTAAAAAAAGTGTTCAGTCCCGCAGTGAGATGGTGCTGATGAAGTCTAAAGCGGCCTGGATCTTTCTCCCATGCCTCGCAAATCGCTCGGAATGGCGTCTTCCTCCTGAGCGCATTCGAGTGCTTGCCGAAGTTGTAGCCTTGAACGAATGTCTGGACATGCTCCCGTAGCTGCTCCAGGCCCTCCTACCCATACGCCTTGATCGTGGACTCCTTGATGGTCCGGTTCATGCGCTCGACCATGCCGTTCGTCCAGGCGTTGTACGGCTTGGTATGCCTTTTTCTCGACATGCGTGAATTTTGTGACGCGGTCTATGGCGACGAACATGTGCTGTTTGCCGCTGGAGATCTTCATTTCGGCGCTGTCGATGTGCTTGGGTGCTGTCTCCAGGAGTTGTCCCATGAGATCGTCCAGCGACAGATGCCCTCGCTTGCGTAACGCAATCGCCAGGTGTTCTTGCTCTTGGGAAAGATGCTGGCTTGCTCTGTCCCGAGGACCCATGGGCTCATCGAGCACCGAGGTGCGCGCGCGCCACTGGGCCACGGCCTTGGGGTTGATGCCGTAGAGCTGGGCCAAGGACCGATGGGAGCCGGTCGCTAGCTGGAGCTCTGCCCGGATACGCGGCGTTGTGCGGACGCTGCCATGCAGGCGGATTGCCATAGTGCTTTCTCCTGTTCCAGGCTCAAGAATGCACCATGACTTCCTGGGACCGTACACTCTGACGAACCAGACCGGTCAGGTGGCCTGGGCCGCCAAGCTGGACCCCTCGGGCAATGTGCTGCAGGAGTACAACCACGCAAGGCATCCACCAGGCGATCCGGCTGCCGGGGCAGCACCATGACAGGGAAACGGGGCTGTATTACAACCGGCATCGGTATTACGATCCGGTAGTGGGGAGTTATATCAATCAGGATCCGATTGGATTGATGGGTGGGGTAAATTTCTTCACCTATCCCTCAAATCCATTGCTTGGTATTGATCCAACAGGTCTCTCTGGAAAAATCCCGAAGAATTTTGGAAAGGACAAGCCAATTAACCCTGTTCCAATTCCAGAAAAAGGGCCTTATCCATTAGATAAGGTATACGATCAAATAAATCCTAATGACAAAGTATGGAAGAAGTTTAGTCCATTCGATTACACAACTGAATGCCTGGAGTGGGAGTCGGATAATGAAGGAAGGACATGTCGTCCTTTTGATGAAAAACCTGGAAAAACTATCACAAGAAGCAACGATAGTATTCTTTCTAGTCCTAAATCAATGACTTTGCCAGTTGGCGAGAAATGCAATAAATCTCGGCTGAAGAGCAACCCCACCGGACCTGGCACCGCTCCTGCAGCAGATACGGACGATATATTGGAAATTATGCAAAAGATCATGACTAGACCAAAAGGAACACAACGATGAAATATTTGTTTTTTTTATTTTCTATTTGTTTGAATTTTTCTTCATCGTACGCCAAAGATATTGAAAGTCGAGAGCCAGAATGTTTGGTTGGTGTAGATTCAAAGAAATTTGCGGCCAGTTTTCAAATTATGGATAAAGATCAAAAAATATGGATTATTAATGATGGGGGCAATGAAATAAACTATTCTTGGGTAGTTGAACCCGGGTCAATAAATAATGGTAATTTTCTTCCTGTAAAATATGCATTTGGTGTCGGTCATAGAAATGAGTATGAATCAAAGGGGCAGCAAGAAAATTCGCTATCGTCTTTGTTGGAGGAAATAAAAAATAGTGGAATGATTTATATAAATAGCCCGGATAAAAAAAGCAGACAGAAAATATCAAGGAGTCTGGAAAATATTCAAATTCATATGATTTTAGACAGAGATAAAATAATTCTTTATTCTAGGAGCATTGAAGGAAGAAATAATATTTTCTCAAGTAAACCTACACATGCAAGGATGACCATGAAAACCCCATACAAATCACAGTCCTACACCTGTCTAACAGAAATTGATTATCAATAGAATTCGCAATGGATGTAATTTTTGATTATTTAATGTAGTGGGTTTTATATCTCATAATGCAAGATTGGTGTAAATAAAGAGGCAACATATCACAGACGGCAACGCCGCGCAGCAAAGCAGAAGCCACTACCGCTGGGACGAAGGCGGGCGCCTCGCCGAACGCCAGCTGCCTGCCACACCCCATGCGCCCGGACAAACCCACCGCTACGAATGGGATGCGGCCGGGCGCCTCACGGCGGCCAGCGTCTGGCAGCACAGCACCACAGACAACGACAACGGCCTCATCGCCCAACTGCAAAGCCGCATAGCACTGGAACGCGATGCCCTGGGCCGCATCACGGCAGAAGTGCCGCAGCTGTACCGCCCAGGCAAGGACGGCGGCGCAGACCAGATCGAATACGAACACCGCATCGCCCACACCCTGGACCCCCTGGGCGCACGCCAGCACAGCCAGCTGCAAGGCCTGGGGAAAATTGCTTGGCTCAACTACGGCTCAGGCCATGTGCACGGACTGCAGCTCAACGGCGCCGACCTCATCGACTTCGAACGCGACAACCTGCACCGCGAAGTCCGCCGCAGCCTGCACCCACCCACCCCCGCAGCAGACGTACACCACCCCCTGCAGGTGCAACGCCAATGGGACAGCATGGGCCGCCTCGCGGCCCTGGGCACCACAGGCCTGCAAAGCACGGAAGGCAGGGATCACCTCGTCCAGCCCCTCATCGGTCAGATCCTCGGCCGCCGCTACCACTACGACAGCCTGGGCCAGCTCGTCGCCATCGAACAGGCCGGCGCCCCGGGCCAGGCCGCGCAACTGCTGCGCTACGGCTACGGCTACGACAGCGCCGGGCGCCTGAGAGCGGCCACCGACAGCCAGGACCCCCAGACCACCACTCGCTGGCAGATCGACCCCGCAGGCAACCGCCTGCCAGCACCCGGTGCACCTGGCGCACCGGGCCAGACGAACACCCAGGACAACTGGGCTGCCCAGGTCCACGCCCACTGGCGGCACACCGACTTCAACCTCATGGGCCTGGCCCACCTTGCAGGCCAGCGGCAAGGCCCCGTGCAGCGCTGGGAAGACAACCGCATCGGCTTCACTGAAGACTGCGTCTGGCGCGACGACCCCTGCGGCAACCGCATTGCACAGATGCATGCAGACCACAGCCAGCAGCAACTGCACTACGACGGAGCTCACCAGCTCATAGCGTTGCGCAGCAGCCGGATCCAGGGCAACGCGGAGCAGTTGCGCCACCACAGCCGCTACACCTATGACGCCCTGGGCCGCAGGCTCAAGCAGCAAGTGGAAAGCGCGGACTCCACAGAATCCACCCGCACCCACTACTACGGCTGGGACGGCGACCGCCTCATCCACACCGAACGCCTGCAGGGCGGCGATGACACGCGCCACATAGAACACACCATCTACGAACCGGGCAGCTTCACGCCCCTGGTACGCCTGAGCACCACGGCCAACGGCGACCCGCAAAGCGCGCCTCACCTGCTGGTGCAAGCCATCACCGCAGGCCTGCCCGACCAGAACGACCCCAACCACACGCCGGCCCTGGCCCTCATGCAAACCATGCTCAGTGCCATGCCGAGGGACATGCAGCAAGACGCCGCCCGCCACCTGCGCCTCACCCTGGAGCACGGCCTGCCGCCCAGTGCCCAGGCGATCCTGGGTGAACAGGCCGAGGGCACGGCCCGCCTGCTCAGCGGCATGCAGGCCCAACTGCAGAAACAGGAAAAAGAACAGCACGCCCGCATCGCCATCCACCACTACCACTGCGACCACCTGGGCGCACCCATGGCCCTGACGGACCAGACCGGCCAGGTGGCCTGGGCCGCGAAGCTGGACCCCTGGGGCAACGTGCTGCAGGAATACAACCCGCAAGGCATGCACCATGCGATCCGGCTGCCGGGGCAGCACCATGACAGGGAGACGGGGCTGTATTACAACCGGCATCGGTATTACGATCCGGTGCTGGGGAGCCATATCAATCAGGATCCGATTGGATTGGCAGGTGGTGTAAATAAAATTTTGTACTTAGAGTCTTCTCCAACATTAAAAATTGATCCCACAGGATTGAATACAGTCGCTATAGGGGCAGGATAGGGAAATGCACAGGACAGGCGGAATAAATATGAATTTGAATAATATAATTTCAGAAAGATTACGTGATAGTAAACTTGAGCCTTCTTTACGGGAAAGATACAACATTGCATTAAAGAAAGAATTTTCTGATGATCTGCCGAATTGCGGATTGTTTATTGATAATACATTCTACGGGGACGATGCTATTGACTATGAGAAGGGTATTAGACTATTTCGAGGAAAAAAATGGACCGAGGTTGATCTTGATTATTTATATGAAGAATATGTGCAGTTTTTAATGTTGAATGACGACGGTTTTATTTATTACCTTCCGTCATTTTTGTTATATTTCTACGATCTTAAACATTTTGCATTGGAATATTATATTTATTTTATGGATAAGTTGGAGCTGGGGCTGAATGAATCCAAGGCTACTTACAACGCAGGCAGACGACGGCAGGATTATTCTGGATTCAACAAATTGAGTCACGAGCAATCCAAGCTTGTTGCAATATTTTTGATAAATACAGCTAATTTGCTTCCAGATGGATACATGGAGAAGGCGCAAGCGCAGAGAGCGCTGACCAACTATTGGGGTAATTTTTTACTATTCTGATTAATAAATCAAGGGATTCATATAATCTTATTGATTAATGCATTCATTCTTTGAGTAATGATAATTATATTGATATAAAAGAGTAATACCAGGCGATCCGGCTGCCGGGGCAGCACCATGACAGGGAGATGGGGCTGTATTACAACCGGCATCGGTATTACGATCCGGTGGTGGGGAGTTATATCAATCAGGATCCGGTCGGGTTGATGGGTGGGGTAAATTTGGTTAAATATCCATTTCATCCAAATGCGGGTATTGATTCATTTGGCTTGTTAGGGTTTGGAAATATTTTTGAAGATGCAAAGAAAATGTGGGAAGTAAAGGAAAAGGGTGATCAAATAAATGATGCAAAAGAAACGGCGGATCTAGTGAAAGAGATCGGGAATAAAGGGCGTCGACGCAGAGAGCTTCAAGATAAGATATCGAAATGCATACCTGCTGTCCCTGATGTTCCAAAGGGGTGTGAGGATTTGTCTGCTATGGAGAAAGAGATTGATGCTCTAATGAAGGAAGACGTTAAGGATGTCGGGAAAGTCACAAAAGACGCTATAGAAAATATACCTGAAACCACAGCAACTGGACCTGTCTCAAATCCTAAGATACCAATTAAATTCCATTGGTGATAGTATCTTATTAAAGTAAGACAATTTCATTGGAAATGAATTTATTTCATGGAGATTTATGCCGTTTCAAAGAAGAATATTGTTACTAGTAGTTTCTTCACTTTTTTCTTTTTTGTTTGTTTTGCCGTCGTTTGCGCAGAAGAAAGAAGCCTTATGTCAAAAATATGCAATATCAATAGTGGAGCTGAAAAGAGCGGCCTCTGACGGGGATGCCCATTCTCAACTATGCCTTGGTGAAATTTATTTAAATGATGAAGGCAGTTATCGAGACTATAAAGAAGCTTTTAAATGGTTTTTTTTGGCCGCGAGTAACGGCGATGCGAATGCTCAGTATATCGTGGGTGTTTTGAATGATGACGGGAAAGGTGCCCCTCGAAATTTTAAAGAGGCATTGAAGTGGTATACATTATCTGCCGAGAACGGAAATCAAAAATCTCAGTTAATGATGGGATTAATTTATAAAGAAGGCGAAAAGGTTAAGAGAGATTACAAAGAATCAATGAGATGGTTTCATCTCGCTGCGGCGCAGGGAAATAGAGATGCACAATTTCAGCTAGGTTTGATGTATGGGCTGGGACGCGGTACTCCTCAAGATTCAAATGAGGCAAGAAAGTGGTTTGATTCTGCAAAAAGGTGATTTATGTCAATGTTGCCGGTAAACCCGCCAAAAAATGAAAGAAGCGCAATATCTCTGTAGAGTTTTCTCACATTGCTCATGACCTGCAGTTCGTCCTCACGCCGATACAAGAAAATGTGGTGCTGCACCGTCGATGCACTTCCTCCAGGACGACCCCAGCCACACGCCAGCCCTAGTCCTCATGAAAACGATGCTCAGCGCCATGCCGTGCGACATGCAGCAAGAGACTACCTGGCACCTGCGCCACACCCTTGAGCACGGCCTGCCGCCCGGCGCCCAGGCCATGCTGAGCGAACAGGCCGAGGGCGCCGCACGCATGTTCGGTATGCATGCAGGCCCAACAGCAGGAGCAGGCCAAAGCGTAGTAGTCGCGCATCGCCATTCACCGCTACCACTGTGACCATCTAGGCACACCCATGGCCCTGACGGACCAGACAGGCCAGATGGCCTGGGCCGCAAAGCTGGGCCCTGAGGCAATGTGCTGCAGGAATACAACCCGCAAGGCATCCATCAGGCAATCCGGCTGCCGGGGCAGCACCATGACAGGGAGACGGGGCTGTATTACAACCGGCATCGGTATTACGATCCTGTGGTGAGGAGCTATATCAATCAGGATCCGATTGGGTTGGCAGGTGGGGCCAATAAGAATATTTATGTCAAAAATCCAAACAAAGGCATGGATCCACTAGGTTTGATGGAAGAGCTGAGTCATATATGGAATATCGGTCCATGGGATGATCTTAGTACAAAATCTGATAATAAAGATGCCCTGTCTACAGCTCAGAGAAAATTTCCAAGGAATGAGTTGCACAATGGAAAGGGCGATGCATTCCGTCATTGTTATTGGTCTTGCATTATGAGCTTAAGGATGGGGGTAGACCAGGCGAAATCTGTTGGCGATACTCATGAGGAGTATGGAGCAAAAGCAGGTCAAGTAAAAAAGGAGGAAATAATGGATTTGCACAACAATCAAAAAGGCAGAAATTGCTCGCTATCTTCAAAAACAAAAAATGACTGTGAAAATAATTGCCAAGATAGTCTTGATGATGGCGGTCTATGGTTTATAGATAGAGATTCTGGCGCGCTCACCACAAGCCAAGATTGGAAAATTCCATGAAAATCAAATTAACAGTAATTATTATTGTTTCAATAATATTGAGTTGGTATTTCTTCTTAAAAAAAGATGATTTTAGTTATTATATAAATAGAGATTACGACGTTGTTTGCATATTCCCACCATATACGCCAAAATTATTTGTTCTTGAGGATTTGAAGAAATATTCAAATGATATAAAAGATGATGTGATATATAAAGAATCAATGGATGACGGCGTTTTTACTTATTTCTTTATAAAAAATAATGGAATAATTTCTTCTGGGGAAGAAATGGTGATAAATAATTCTATGGGTAAATATGGGTGTTTTGGTAAATAAAATATTGCCATGATTTAATATTCCGTGGGATAAAGACTAGTGCCAAGTAGCGTAGATTTTTCTTGGCTAATGCACTCATGCAGTTAAGCGAGACTTTTGATATTGCATCTATGCTAAGGTGGGTGTGCACGTCGATCTATAACATTTCAGCAGGGCGATAAGAGCGCTATCCACCACTATCACTGCCATTGCGACCACTCGGGCACACCAATAGCCCTGACGGACTGGCCAGGGCCAGCCAAGCTGGACCCCTGGGGCAATGTGCCGCAGGAGTACAACCCGCAGGGCATCCACCAGGCGATCCGGCTGCCGGGGCAGCACCATGACAGGGAGACGAGGCTGTATTACAACCGGCATCGGTATTACGATCCGGTAGTGGGGAGTTCTATCAATCAGGATCCTATTGGGTTGGCTGGAGCGGTTAACAAAAGTATATATGCGATAAATCCCATGATTTTCATGGATACTTTGGGCTTGGCTCCTGTAAAAACGTGTGCAGAGAGAATTTTGAAATCAGCGGACAAATTAAACAATCAAGAAAAATATTCATACGCCTCGAGTTATGGCTTTGGGTCAGAAAGAAATGTAATCTCTTTGTTCATGAAGTGCTATAAAATGCAGCTGTCGAATCTCCCTCGTGCTACAGATTCGGGAGTATACCAATAGAACCAGCAACTGCTGGAGATTGGGGAAATCCACAAAAAACAATTCCCGGATTTGAAATTGTTACTTCTCCAAAGCCTGGTGATATTGTCGCAGTAGCATATCCATATGGGGACGCTACTGGGCATGTGGCAGTCGTGACCGGGAGTAGTACAACCATTGGCGCGGGCTCGGAAGACGGATCACATTCAACTGGTTGGCATGGAATGGGGCATCGCCTAAAGGCAATCCAATATATAGAAGATGCAAAGATTGAAAAAGATGATGAAAGCAGTAATTTGCATAATAGCGGCAACGCTTGGTTTTCAAATAATAGCTTTGCTAACTTTCTTGATGGCACCAATGAAAATTGATTTATCGGATATAGAGGGATCTGATTTGTCTCATATTTTTAATGAGCTGGGAAATCCAGACTATGATTTGAGCGTCAAAGATATAATGGGATGGCAAAGCCATCGCTACCTAATTCGTCAAAATGTCGAACTTAGGATAAAAGAATCTAACATTAAATCAACTGCTTTCCCTGTATCAATAAGTGTTTCAAATACATTGGGAAAGGAAACTTATTATTTCAAATTATCAAAATACTCAAGATTTGACGGAAATAACAATTTTATTAGAACGACCACCATAACCGCATGGCCATACGGTGATTTTCTAATAAGTAAAGAGATCGTTGAAAATAAAGATCACCAGTCACAGTGAGTCTCGATATGCGTAGATTGTTCAGCCCCATGGGTTATAACAAGATGGGGCCAAAACGCGCGCAGATCGCTTGGTCATGTTGGGTACCCACGAGGAGCAAACCATAAAAATGCTGCAGGAGATGCGTAAGTAACTGCAGGAACAACAGGCCTAGGTCAATAAAACGGATCAATCGGCACCTTGGGGCAGGCGACCCTGGGAAGTGCTGTTAGTGGTACTACTGAACTTCCATGTCTAACTTGCGAGACGAAATGTGAATAACCATAAATCAATAATTGATGAGCTGGAACCATACTTATGGCCCAAGACACTTGGTGGTTGGTCGGTTTTTTTTGTTGCAGTTCTATTGTCAATCAATTTGACGAAAGAGATATATTCCACAGCATTTGGATATTTTCAAATCATCCCCTGGGAAAATAAAAACGCAAGATTGGAAAAATTATCAATAGAAGATAGAGCAAATAAATACAAATTTGTAAGAGTGGAGTACAGCTATGAAGTCAATGGTATAAGATACAAAGGAAATCGTATAGATCCCGATGAGCAAACAGTTGTTCAAATGACAAATAAAAAAATAATGGAGCTCAAGAAAGCATCTGAAGAATCCAACTCAATAGAAATTAGGTATGACCCTAAAAACCCAAAAAAATCAGTCTATCTTTCTACGCCAAATGATTTATATTTTATGGCATTGATTGCAATTCCTATTTTGATACTGTCATTTTTATATATTTTAATAATCTTCAGAAAAATAAGAAATCCACGAAAATAGTTTTCGCAAGTTCATGAAGATAATTACTTCTTCAAAAATTATAGTTGTCAATAAAGCTATGAATTATGTAAAGATTACGCAGAGACCGTAGCGCCAAAAGATTTCATTGAGAAATATCAACAAGTAAAAGCTAACCCCAGAGCTTTTTCAGGATGCGATTAGTCTCTGCAGCAAGGCCTGTAGGTGATAGTACAGAAGATGGATGAGCACCATCCGGCAGACTGCTCGGGCCCCAACACGCGCCATGACTGCGACCACCTGAACACTCCGCTGGCGCTGGCACCAGACGGGGCAGATAGCCTGGGCTGCAAAGCTGGACCCCTGGGGCAATGTGCTGCAGGAATACAGCCCCGCAAGGCATCCATCAGGCAATCCGGCTGCCGGGGCAGCACCATGACAGGGAGATGGGCCGTATTAAGCGCGAATTTCATAGACATTGCCCATTCCCAACATCAATGGAAAACGATCCTGGGCAAAGCTAGGTAGAATCTGCTGTAGATAAAATTATTGATTTCAAAATGGAATGAGATTTGACTACTATTGTTTCGGTTGGAGAATTTTATTTTCTGAAATTAATGGAAAATAAACATGAAAAAATTGGCGCTAACTATAAGTCTATATATTCTAACTTTTGCTCAAAATTCCATGGCTGAAGGTGAAAAAGAATGGATGTTGTTGAGTAGATCCGATGGATGCATATCATTGGGGGAGTTGTATTTTGAATATCAATATCTAAATCAAAGGAAAACTCCTGGTGAAATATTTAATGAGATAAAGAAAAAATATAAAACAACAAGCATTAAACCATTTGTGGATTATATAAAAAAAGAAAAAATGGATGGAGAGAAGATTGGTTTAAATGAGAGATCATTTTTTAAGAATTTCAATAGAAAAAATTCGATAATCATTGAAAGCAAAGAAGATAATATTGAAATAATTCTGGTCACAAAATTATTGTGCGAAAAGATTTTTAAAAATTAAAATACTTATCCACAGCAGTATGAAAAACACCAAGGACGATTTCCCTAGGGCGCATGATGAATTTCTCGCCTAAGCTCGGCACCTAAGTGACTGGCGGCAGCATGCGTATCACGCATATAGTACTAAACATATCCATTACTAAGAAAGGGATGGCAACTGCCTAACCCCACGCCGAACGCATGCAGCACGGCAGGGACACCCTCCACATAGAACACACGGTCTACACAAACCGAGCAGCTTCACGCATGAGCACCACGGCCAGCGAACCCTATCTGCTGGTACGAGCCATTACCGCAGGCCAGCCCGACCGGGGCGACCCCAGTCACACGTTGGCCCTGACCTTCATGCAAACCATGATCAGTTGCATGCAGGCTCAACTGTAAAAAAGTAAAGAGAGCAGCACGCCCACATCGCCATCCACCACTACGACTGCGACCACCTGGGCACGTCAATGGCGCTGATGGACCAGACAGCTAGGTGGCCTGAGCAGCAAAGCTGGACCCTTGGGGAAATGTACTGCAGGAGTACAAAACGCAGGGCATACACTAGGCGATCCGGCTGCCGAGGCAGCACCATTCCATTTCGGTGCGGCATTGCACGCCATACAAGATTCGACTTCACCCTCTCACTCGGGATTTCAATTTTGGATTGGACAAGAGAGTACTATGGATATTCTTGCTCATACAGGGAAAGAATCGTTGGTCCCCAATAAAGATAGTCCACTATTTGAGAGCACAAAGAAAGCGTGGGAAGCATTAAAATCCGGTGATATAAATGGATTCACTTGCCCCTGTAAATAAAATGCGAAATTGCAATTTCATAATATGCACAACATTTATGTGGCCCTCTGCCTGCTGGGCCTCAGGTGATATATCTGCCCTATATTTGGTCTCAATAGATATGTTGGCTTTTATATTTTCAATATATTTGGCTGCAAAGATCAAATATGTAAAGAATAAAATATATGCAATGGCATCTATTGTTCTTCTGTCAATTTTTAAAGGTGTTATTAATTTCAAAGTTCCTTTTGTTGATAACAAAATCTCTCTGATGGCATCGACTTGTATTTTTGTTATAACAAGTGTTTATATCGTCATTCATTTCAAGAAATAGTCCGTATTTAAATTACTGATCTCAAATCTGAAGAGCAGGCCTGCTTTATATTTATGCAACATACTCTGGACAAGCTTTGTCTAGAAATTGGGCATCTGTTGGTGGACCAATAGGTGCAGTAGTGGGGGCTGCGATTGGCGTCGCGGTGGCCAAGAGCTGGCTATGCCAGCATCGACCATCCCGTCGTGCTGCAGACGATACGCATGGGTAATACCTTGACCCAGCACTGGGTGGAGCAAGACAAGCACAACCGGCCTGAGCAGCACCTGAGATTCCAGGGGCAATACTTTGACGTTGAGACGGGGCTGCATTACAACCGGTCCAGGTACTACGATAAGGATGTGGGGAGGTTTGTTAGTCAGGATCCGATTGGGTTGGCTGGTGGATATAATGTTTATCAATATATGCCTAATCCTGCTGGATGGATTGATCCATTAGGATGGTGTAAATGCGATTGCGGAGAAAAAACAGATGCCGAAAAAAGAGCAATAGAGATTCATCAGAAAGTACCCGAAGCGACACAAAGTCGAGCCACAATTGCATACTCCAACAAAGGAAGGAGTTACCATTGTTAGTAGCAGTGAAGCAAGATTGCGTCCTGCTCAGCACGCTGGCTTAAAACCCAACGAAATAGAGGCCAAGGGGCCTGGGCACGCAGAAATTGCTGGACGGTATACCGCAAAGCCTCTGGGACAACACCAGAATGCATGCGGCAAATCCTTGTACAACCCTCTTCGTGCAGCAGGCCCACGAAGCGCGCAATGACGACAAGCCTGGAACACCAAGGTCCTGCCGCTGCTCGTTCAAATAGAACAAGGTATTGACTATGGTGGATTATTCCCTCATCAAAAATATTGCTTTTGGCATAAAAAGATATGTAGAAAAACAGGAGATTCTACATACTTCTTTCATGAGAACTCACAGTGATCTTGTGAAGTTGTCAAATATAGAATTTCTTCCTCGCAGTGGATTTGTTTTTGATGAAGAAATGAATAAATGGAAATTTAAAAAACATGGATGCGGTTATGAATTCTCTCATGAAAGTACGATTGTTGATATAAATGATTATTTTCTGTCAAATGGAGATTTTTTTAACGTCAATAGATTATCTTTCTATTTCGAATCGATTAAATTTAATTTCAAGAACCAAGATGCAGACGATGCGATTAAATCAGCCTTGATTTATTTGGAATCTACAGGAAAGATCGTGAAGGTGCTGCCAACTGGGTATTACAGGTTCCTTTCATCTTAATGCTGTCATTAATTTAATAATTGGCAAATAGGATAAAATCTTCTGGATTTTACATTAAATAATAATCTTTGAAAATAGTA
This sequence comes from Delftia sp. UME58, assembly GCF_014170385.1. Classification (NCBI taxonomy): domain Bacteria; kingdom Pseudomonadati; phylum Pseudomonadota; class Betaproteobacteria; order Burkholderiales; family Comamonadaceae; genus Delftia; species Delftia sp. UME58. The sequence goes on along the minus strand of NZ_LZZV01000109.1, from coordinate 1,709 downwards.
TTTATTTCGTATCAATAAATTTTTATGAGAATAAAACTTGGATTTATAAGATTCTATTTAATCCGCCCTGAACAACCTGCAAGCCGTTGATCTGGTTCGCAGTTCTTCGGGTTGTTAAACGCAGGATTTGCAAGGTATGGTTCTGCCAACGCCTGTTTTCTTGCAAATTCCACCAAGGATTCCCATGGGGCCAAAGCCTTCACAGCCGCAAACGGCCGAGTTGTTCCGTCCACGGCTGGACGAGCAGATGAGCATGCCTTACCCGCTGGTCAAGCTGGCGGCGTTGATCGACTGGCCCGAGGTCGAACGCTCGTTCGCGGTCTCGTTCACTTCTGTGTGTGGCCGGCCCGCCTTGCCGCCGCGCCTGATCGCAGGGCTGCTGTACCTGCAGCACACTTTCGATGCCTCCGACGAAACCGTGGTGAACACCTGGGCGGAGAACCCGTACTGGCCCAGAAGGCCAGCACGCAGCAGGTGGTCGTGGATACCACCAACAGCCGATTGCTGGACAAGAGCCGCCAGCACCTGGTCAAGGCAGCACAAGACCACGGACTGCGGCTGCGCCAGAACTACAACCGGGTGGCCCCGCGCCTGGCCGCGCAGCTCGGGCGTTATCTGCCTGCGGCTGAAAACATGATTGTTCAGGACGTACTAAATGACCAATATTCATTCTCTGATGTCGAATTACCAGAGGGAAATGAAAAATATAGGAGAAATTATTGGCCTCCCATCTGCAGCTAAAGTTATTAGCGAAAATAAAATATATGCTATTGATGGAGTTACCAAATATGATCTAAGTCCAATGCTGAGGGATCGATTTATTTTTTGCGACAGATGGGATGATTTTTATCTTTCTCAAAATATGCTCTCTTTGGATGAGATAAATAGTTTTCCATACAATGCGAAGTTGGTGGAATGGATAAGTCTGAGAAAAGAAAATTGGGATCATGTGCCTCCGGGAAGTGTAGGGGATTCTTTCTGTTCTATTTTGTCATTCAATCTTTATGAGCCAGAAGAGATATATATTGACTGGAGCGAGTGCAGTAAAGAACCTGCGATCTGGCATTGCGCTCAGTCGGATTACTATAGATATGATAATCTAGAAGAATTTTTCATGGAAATATCAAGAGTATAATAAAATATACTATTTGTGGAGTGATTTTCTTCCCGCCGGATTCTACAAAAATCTAGTAGAGATATCTTTTTGATTGTGGAGATGTGTGTAAGCCACAAGAAGCGTCTTGGCGTCTTGGCGTCTTGGCGTCTTGGCGTCTTGGCGTCTTGGCGTCTTGGCTTTATGCCTATGACCTCTTTGGCCGGCGCATAGCCAAATGGCAGAAAGCATCCCAGCAAAAAAAGTCCGCCTCCCTCCCCATCATAGGTAGTCCGCCCTGAACAACTCGGAAGCCGTTGATCTGATTCGCGGTTCGTCGGGTTGATGGGCGCGGGATTTGCAAGGTATGGTTTTGCCAGTACCTGTTTTCTTGCAAATTCCTCCGAGGAGTCCGATGGGCCCGAAGCCTTCGCAGCCACACACGGTCGAACTGTTCCGCCCACGACTGGACGAGCAGATCAACATGAAGCACCCGCTGGTCCGACTGACCGCGTTGATCGACTGGTCCGAGATCGAGCGCACGTTCGCGGTGTCGTTCACTTCGGGCCGCGGCCGACCAGCCTTGCCGGCGCGCCTGGTGGCCGGGCTGCTGTAT
>NZ_LZZV01000108.1:0-1464 GCF_014170385.1 Delftia sp. UME58 | reverse complement strand
TGAACTCCGTCATGCAAAAAAAAGCCCGCCAGTTTGAACTGACCCCCGAAAGTTGGACATTGATCCAACCTTCGGGGGTTTTTACATGGCGAAGTACGACGAGCAGTTCAAGTTAAAGGTGGTGCGGGAGTATTTGAAGGGTACTGAGAGCGGTCGGTCGGTGGCGGCGCGTCACGAACTGGACCATTCAGTTGTCCGACGATGGGTTGAGAGCTATCGCGTGCATGGTTTAGCGGGCCTGCGCCGGCAGTCAGGCACGTACAGCGCACCCTTTAAGCAGTCTGTGTTGCGCAAGATCCGCGACCAAGGGCTATCCGACACCGAGGCTGCGACTCTGCTGGGGATCCGCAGTTCAGGTCATATTGGGAAGTGGCGAGCCCAGTATGATGCTGGGGGTATAGAGGCGTTGGCGCGCAAGCGTCCAGGAGCAAGCATGCCCCATAAATACCCACCGGAGCCCGTGTCCAAGGACATGACCAAGGAAGAGCTTCTCGAGGAAGTTGCGAACCTGCGAGCGGAGTTGGACTACCTAAAAAAGCTCGATGCCTTGATCGAAGCGGAAAAGACCAAAGCGCTCGTTGGAAAGCGCAAGTGGTCCGAGGATTGAGGCATAAGCATCCGCTGGAACGACTGCTGAGCGTGGCTGGATTGTCACGCAGCACGTTCTACTACCACCTGAAGGCGTTGGACGCCGCAGACCCGTACGCCGAGTTAAAGCAACGTATCGGCGCGGTCTTCGCGCGCCACAAAGGCCGCTATGGCTACCGCCGGATCACGGCGGTCTTGCGCCAGGCTGGTGAGCTGGTGAACCACAAGACAGTGCAGAAATTGATGCAGGCGCTGGGCTTGAAGTCGCTCGTGCGCGCCAAGAAGTACCGCTCATACCGAGGCCAGTCACATCACGTGGCGGCCAACGTGTTGGCGCGTAACTTCGAGGCGGCGCGTCCGCACGAGAAGTGGGTGACCGATGTGACAGAGTTCAAGGTGCGTGGTGAGAAGTTGTACTTGTCGCCGGTGATGGATCTGTACAACGGCGAGATCGTGGCCTACGAAACCAGCCGACGACCGGTGTTCAAGCTCGTGGGCAGCATGTTGAAAAAGGCGCTGGCTCGGCTACGTCCGGCAGACCGCCCCGTCCTGCACTCCGACCAGGGATGGCAGTACCAGCAGCCCAACTACCGTCGCATGCTCGCCGCCCGGTCAGTGACGCAGAGCATGTCACGCAAGGGAAACTGCTTGGACAATGCCGCCATGGAGAGCTTCTTCGGGACGTTGAAGGCCGAGTTCTTCCACCTGAACCGCTTCGAGAGCATCGACCAGTTGCAGGTGGGCATCAGGCAGTACATCCGTTACTACAATCACGACCGCATCAAGCTCAAGCTAAAAGGCCTGAGCCCGGTGCAATACCGAGCTCAGGCCTTCGGGCTTTAGCTTCTGACCGTCCAACTTCTGGGGGTCAGTTCA
>NZ_LZZV01000107.1:0-31556 GCF_014170385.1 Delftia sp. UME58 | reverse complement strand
ACCCCCACCCCCATCCACACCTGCACCGGGGACGGCCCGCCCCTGGTGCGCCTGCGCGAGGTCGGCAAGCGGTTCGCGAACGGCACGCTGGCGCTTGACGGCATGTCGCTCGACATCGGCGAGCACGACTTCATCAGTTTTCTCGGCCCCTCGGGCTGCGGCAAGAGCACGGCGCTGCGCCTGATCGCGGGCCTGGCACGCAGCAGCGGCGGCGACATCGACTGGCGCGATGACACACCAGGCCAGCCGCGTGGCGAGCGCGACCTGGGCTTTGTGTTCCAGGAGCCCGCCCTCATGCCCTGGGCCCGGGTGTTCGACAACGTGTGGCTGCCCCTGAGGCTGTCGGGAACGCGCCGCGACGCCGCCGCGCCGGTGGTGCAGCAGGCGCTGGAGATGGTGGGGCTTTCGCGCTTCGCCGACGTCTACCCGCGCGAGCTGTCGGGCGGCATGAGGATGCGCGTGTCCATCGCCCGCGCCCTGGTCACCCGCCCGCGCCTGCTACTGATGGACGAGCCCTTTGCCGCGCTCGACGAGATGACGCGCATCAAGCTCAACAACGACCTGCTGGCCATCTGGCGCGAGCAGCGCTTTTCCATCGTCTTCGTGACGCACAGCGTCTACGAGTCGGTGTACCTGTCCGACCGCATCGTGGTGATGGCCGCGCGCCCCGGCCGTGTGATCGACGAGATCCGCATCGACGAACCCTACCCGCGCGGCGAGACGTTTCGCACGTCGACCCGCTACAACGCGCACTGCGCCGCCGTCTCCCGTTCACTGCATGGAGCACTGCATGGCCTCGACATCGACCATTGAATCCGCAATCCCGGCCACAGCGGCCCCGGCAGCCACTGCGCCTGCGGCCACCACTCCCACGGCTGAATCGCTGCGCGCCCACGAGGACCGGCTGCACCGCCGCGAATCCGCGCTGCGCGTGGCCGTGCCGCTGGCCGTGGTCGCCGCGCTGCTGCTGGCCTGGGAATGGACGGTGCGCGCCAACGGCATCGCGCACTACATCCTGCCCGCGCCCTCGCTGATCCTGCGCACGCTGGTGGAGCACTGGGATTCCCTGTCCACCGCGCTGTGGTTCACCGTCAAGCTGACGCTGGCGGCGCTGGCCGCCGCCATCGTGGGAGGGGTGGCGCTGGCCATCGCCTTCGGCCTGTCCCGGTGGGTGGAGATCGGGCTGTTCCCGCTGGCCGTGCTGCTGCAGGTGACGCCCGTGGTGGCGATCGCCCCGCTGATCCTGATCTATGTCTCCGACACCACGGCGGCGCTGCTGCTGTGCGCGTGGATCGTGGCATTCTTTCCCATCCTCTCGAACACGGTCATCGGGCTCAAGAGCGCCGACAGCCTGCTGCGCGACCTGCTGCGGCTGTACCGGGCATCGCCCTGGCAGACCTTCCGCCATCTGCTGGTGCCCAGCGCACTGCCCTACTTCATGGCGGGCCTGAAGATCGCCGGCGGCCTGAGCCTGATCGGCGCCGTGGTGGCCGAGTTCACGGCGGGCACGGCGGGCCGGGAGACCGGCCTGGCATCGCGCATCCTGGAGTCGAGCTTTCGCACCGAGATCCCGATGATGTTCGCCGCGCTGCTGCTGGTATCGCTGCTGGGCATCGTCATCTTCGCCGTGTTCGCCACGCTGTCGCGCCTGATGCTCGGCCACTGGCATGAAAGCGAGATGCGCCATGAACGTTAGAGGACATCCGCAGCGCCCCCCCGTCGACTGGGAGGCCGTGCGCGCCGACCTGCGGGGCCTCAACCTGATCAGCACGCCCGGCCAGCGCCGGCAGCTGTCCCGCGATTTCCACTGGTACAGCCCCATTCTTTCGGCGCAGCTCGCGCACTGCGTGGCCGACCTCGTCGTCAAGGTCAGCACCGAAGAGGATGTGCGCCAGGCGCTGGCCGTGGCCGCGCGCTGGAAGCTGCCCGTCACCGTGCGCGGCGGCGGCACGGGCAACTACGGGCAATGCGTGCCTTTGCGGGGCGGCATCGTGCTCGACGTCACGCCCATGTGCCGCGTGCTGGACATCGCCCCGGGCCGCATCCGCGTGCAGGCCGGCGCGCGCATGCACGACATCGACCTCGCCGCGCGCGAGACCGGCCAGGCGCTGCGCATGTGGCCGTCGACCTGGCATGTGGCCACCATTGGCGGCTTCATCGCGGGCGGGTTCGGGGGCATAGGTTCGTTCCGGCACGGCATTCTGCGCGACAGCGGAAACCTGCTGCGCGCACGCGTGATGACGGTGGAGCGCACGCCGCGCACCATCGAACTGGCCGGCGACGAGATCCAGCAGGTGCACCACGCCTACGGCACCAATGGCGTGATCCTGGACCTGGAAGTGGCGCTGAGCCCGGCCGTGGAATGGGTGCATTGCACCCTGCTGTTTCCCACCTATGGTGGGGCGCTGGATTTCGGCATCGCGGCGCAGGACCCGTCGCTGGACCTGTTTTTGCTGTCGACGGTGGAGGCGCGCTTTGCCGCGTACTACACGGCCATGGGCCGGCATTTTCCAGCCGACCGGCACGCCGTGTTCACCATGGTGCCGCCCGCATCCATGCCGGCGCTGCGCGCCCTGGCCCGGGCGCATGGCGGCACGATCTCCGTCGCCGGAACCGAGGCCGAGCTGCTGGCCCAGGGCCTGCCGCCCGCCTACGAATGCGCCTTCAACCACACGACGCTGCAGGCGCTGAAGGCCGACCGCGGCTGGACCTACCTGCAGCTGGCCTATGCCCAGCCCTTCGACCCGGCCGTGGTGCAGCGCCATCTGTCGGTCTTTGGCGACGATGTGCTGCAGCACCAGGATTTCGCGCGCGCCCATGGCGAATGCGCCACCTTCGGCATCGTGCTCGTGCGCTGGAAGGGCGAGGAACACCTGAACGCCATCGTGCGCGAGATCGAGTCCCAGGGCGGCTGCCAGGTCTTCAACCCGCATGTGGTCACCATCGAGGACGGTGGCATGAAGACCATCGATGCCCTGCAGATCGCCTTCAAGCAGCGCAGCGACCCCATGGGCCTGCTCAATCCCGGCAAGACGCTGGGCTGGCAGCCCCACATGGAGCAGGAAGGCTGAGCCACGCCTGCCCTGCTTTGCCAGGTTCCCGACACCAGGAGAAACATGCCATGCCCGTGCCCGCCCGCCCAACCCCATCGCTCCTGCGAAGCGCCGTCACCGGCCTGGCGCTCATGTGCGCCGTGCTGGCCGCCCACGCCCAGGAAAAGGTGGTGTTCGCCACCAACTGGAAGGCGCATGCCGACCATGGCGGCTTCTACCAGGCGCTGGTGGACGGCACCTACCAGCGCTACGGCCTCGATGTGGAGATCCAGCAAGGTGGCGCCCTGGTCAACAACCGCCCCATGCTGCCCGCGGGCAAGGTCGATTTCCTGATGGCGGGCAATCTGCTGCAGTCCTTCGACAACGTCAAGAACGGCATCCCCACCGTGGTGGTCGCCGCGTTTTTCCAGAAGGACCCGCAGGCCCTGCTCGCCCATCCGGGCCAGGGCTACGACAGGTTCGAGGACATGGCCGGGGCGCCCGTGGCCTTCATCGGCAAGGACGGCCAGTTCAGCTTCTGGCAGTGGATGAAGTCGGAGCACGGCTTCCAGGACAAAAGCCTCAGGCCCTACACCTTCAACATGGGCCCCTTCCTGGCCGACAGGAAATCGGTGCAGCAAGGCTATGCGTTCTCCGAGCCCATCGCCATCCGCAACGCGGCCGGCTTCGAGCCCGTCGTGCACCTGCTGGCCGACCACGGTTTCTCCACCTATGCGACCACCATAGAGACGCGCACGGACATGGTGAAGAACCGGCCCGAGACCGTGCGCAGGTTCATCGAGGCCTCGATCATCGGCTGGAACCACTTCCTGTACGGCAAGAACGATGCCGCCAAGCAGAGGATCCTCCAGATCAACCCCGACGCCTCGCTGGCCGTGCAGCAGGGCTACATCGACCGCATCAAAAAGCTCGGCCTCGTGGACAGCGAGGATTCGCTGGCCCGGGGCATAGGCGCCATCGATCCGGCGCGCGTCAAGGACTTCCACGACAAGATGGTCAAGGCCGGCCTGTACCGCAGCGGCCAGATCGACCTGTCCAAGGTGGTGGACACGCGCTTCGTCAACCAGGGCGCGGGCGTCGACATCCGCAAGCAGCTGACGGGCCAATGAGCCGCGCAGCACACGCCTTGCCCTCCCGCCACGCTACAAGGAGATCCCGCAGCATGGGCCTCGAACGCACGCTCACCGTCCGCGTCTCGCGCATCGCGCGGCAGACACCCGACATCCTGGCATTCGAGCTGAGCCATCCGTGGGGCCGCCCCCTGCCCGGCTACGAGGCCGGCGCCCATATCGACGTGCACATGCCCGGCGGATTCTCGCGCCAGTACTCGCTGGCCCGGGCGCCGCGGCCTGCGGGCCAGCAGGCCTATGTGATCGGCGTCAAGCGCGAGGCGTCCAGCCGGGGCGGCTCGGCCTCCATGCATGAGCGCGTGCGCGAGGGCGATCTGATCGCCATCAGCTCGCCGCGCAACACCTTCCCGCTGCGCGCCCAGGCGCGCAGCCACCTGCTGCTGGCGGCCGGCATCGGCATGACGCCCCTGCTGGCCATGGCGCAGGAACTGGCCTTGCGCGGCGCGGATTTCACGCTGTGCGTGTTCGCCCGCAGCCGGGAGCACCTGGCCTTCGCCCAGGCCTTGCGCGCACCCGATCTGGCGCCGCATGTGCGGCTGCACCTGGACCAGGGCCCGGCCTCGCAGCGCATCGACCTGCGCCAGCTGCTGGCCGAACCCGCGCCCGGCACCCACGTGTATGTCTGCGGTCCCGCCGGCTTTGTGCAGGCTGTGCGCGAAGCGGCCGCCCACTGGCCCGAGGAGGCGCTGCACACCGAGTACTTCGCGGCGCCCGACGGCAGCGCCGCGGCCGCCACCGGCCGGCCCTTCACGCTGAAGCTGGCACGGCGCGGCATCGAGGTGCCCGTGGCCGCCGACCAGACGGCGGTGGATGCGCTGCATGACGTGGGCATTGACATTCCCGTGTCCTGCCAGCAGGGGCTGTGCGGCACCTGCGTCGTCCCCGGCGATGGCGACGGTGCCGAGCACCGCGATGTCTGCCTGACGGCCACCGAACGGCGCAGCCGCATCGCGCTATGCTGCTCGCGTGCCAAGAACCATGCGCTCGTGCTCGAGCTGTGACCGCCATGCCCTCTCCCTCCCCCACCCTCGACGACGCAGACACCGTGGATGCGCCCGCCACGCGCGGACGCTCGCGCAAGTACACGCAGGTGCTCGGCCTGATCCACCAGGCGGCCATCGAGGTGTTCGCCAGCGAGGGGCTGGCCGGCGCGTCCACGCAGGCCATCGCGGACAAGGCCGGACTGTCCAAGGCGCAGCTGCACTACTACATCGGCAGCAAGGAGGCGCTGTACCGGCAGGTGCTGCAGGACATCCTCAACGACTGGATCGTGGTCTTCGGCTTCAGCGACGAGGCCTTCGGCCCGCGCAAGGTGCTGGGCGATCTCATCCGCCGCAAGATGGTGTTCTCCTTCGAGCACCCTCTGCGTTCGCGCATCTTCACCGCCGAGATGATGCGCGGCGCGCCGGTGCTGCGCAGCATGATGGACACCAGCAAGCAGCGCACCCACCAGGCGGCGGCCGTGCTCCAGAACTGGATGAACCAGGGGCTGATGGACCCGGCCGACCCCATGCTGGTGCTGTTCCACATTTGGGCGGTGACGCAGTTCTATGCCGACCACGCCACCCAGGCCGCCTATTTCCGCGACACGCCGACCGACAGCGGTGAAAAGGACCGGCGCTATCTCATCGAACAGGTCATGGCATTCCTGATGAAGGGCTCCGGCGTCCGATAGCTGGCAGCCACGGCCGCCGCAGAAGCCGGGCGGCCATGCCACTGCGCATCAGGCCCTGATGGGGCGTGATGGCCTTTCTGGAAGGCACTTTTTCCATTCCATCGCGAAGCAGGCAACACGCAACAGGCATCCCTATTGCGTGAATGGCAGAGCCTTGCCCGCATCCAGGGAAAAACCGGCCCAGTCCGCATTTTTCAAACCACCCCACAGGCAGGAGAAGCCATGAAGACGCACCACGGAAAATCCCTTTGCCGCCATCGCCTGAATCAGGCTGCGGTGGCTTTGTCCATGCTTTCAGGCGTTGCGGCACAGGCGGCGGATTCCGGTGGCGATACGCCAGCGGCTGAAAGCCCGGCGAGCAATCCCTGGGAGATGCTGTCCAAGGGGCGATTCGAAGGCCATGCACGCACGATCTACTTTCACAGCAGCAATGCGTACTACGTGCCGGGCCTGAGGCAGGATACGGCCAGCATCGGCGGGAAAATCGGCTTCCGCTCGGCCGGGTACCAGGGGTTCTCGTTCGGGGTTTCCGGATTCCTGCAGCGCCCGCTGCACCGGTCCGGCGATCCCGCGCGCGTCGATGGCTATGTGGGGCCCGACATCACGGCCATGGGCGAGGCCTATGCACGCTGGGAAAACCGCCATGCCCGCGTGACCCTCGGCAACCAGGCCATCGAGCTGCCCTTTGCCGCCAGCTATGACTGGCGCATGGCAGCCCAGCTGTTCCAGGGCATCTCGGCGCGCTACGGCCTGTCCGATGGCAACCACATCACGGCCGTGCGCATGACGCGCTTCAAGTCTTATATCGATGACCGCTTCAGAAAGCTCACGACCTACAACACCACCATAGACGCCTATTCCCCAGCAGGCATGGCCGAGACGCCAGGCTTTTATGGCGTGGGCGGTGTCAGGAGCCTGGATCTCCAGACCATGGAGCTCAGAGGCCAGGCTTGGTATTTCAACTACCAGGACTACGCCAGGATGGCCTATGCCCAGGCGCAATGGAGCGCCAAAGGCGACGGCGACGGCGTACTGCCTTTCATCGCCGGCCAGGTGTTCCGCCAGACCGGCGAAGGCCGCAAGCTGCTGGGCCCTGTCGACAGCAAGGTCTACGGCGTACAGGTCGGTGCCAGGCGCCATTCGGCGACGCTGTCCCTGAGCTACAACCGCATCGTTCCCAACGCAGACTCCTATCTGAACGGGGCATTGGTCACGCCCTATGCCCACTATGTCGCCTCAGGACCGATGTTCGCCCAGCCCTTTCTTTCCAGCGCGCAGGACCTGGGCGCCGGAAACGCCTGGGCGCTGGATCTGAATGGCGCGCCGGCACCGGGCTGGTTCATAGGATTGCGGTACTCCTACATGGACCTCAAGAGCAGTGCCACGGCCCCCAGCCTGCGCCAGTCGGAATACCTGGGCTATGCCATCTACCAGTTCAGCGGCAAGCTCAAGGGCCTGCGCGTGACCAACTTCATTGCACTGGCCAGGTCACCCAACCATGCCGCGAACTTCTGGCAGAACCGGCTGGCCATGGAATACCGCTGGTAATGCAACAAATGAAAGGACCGGGAAATGGACATGGGCAAACCAATGGCCCACTATGCGGCGGCCAGGCGCGTGGGCGACTTCGTCTTCATGAGCGGCGTGGTGGCCGTCGACCCTGCCTCGCGCCGCGCCGTGGCCGGCTACGACGACATCCCCGGGCACGCGCGCAGCGCGCTGCAAGCCCTGGGCTATGCCACGGGGCAGATGTCGGTGGACGTGTTCGAGGCCGCCATCGTCGCGCAAAGCTGGTTCGTGCTGGAGCGCATCCGCCAGATCGCCGCCGAGCATGGCGGCACCATGCAGGATGTCTTCAAGCTCGTGCAGTACTTTCGCCACCTGCCGCACTACGCGCTCTACAACCGCGTGCGCGGCCTCTTCTACCCCGGCGCGCCGCCGGTGAGCACGGTGGTCGAGGTCTCGCGCTTTCTGCCAGGCGACGAGGTGCTGGTCGAAGTGGAGGCCACCATGCATCTGCCACGGTAAGCGGTGCACAGCCCTGCCCCTCAGCGCTGCGCGCGCACGAATTCGACAAAGCGCTCCAGCGCGGGCGACAGCACACCGGCCGGCCAGGCCAGGCTGGTCTCGCAGGTCGGCAACGCCACCGGCTTGCGGCCCGTGCCCGAGGCGTGAACCACTTCGCGATAGACCACGCCGGGCCGGCAAAACTGCATCACGCTGGCCGGCACCCACGCCAGGCCCATGCCGCCCCAGACCAGGTTCACGATGGTCTGCATCTGTATCGCCTGCTGCGCGATGCGCGGGACCTTGCCGTGCTGGCGGTACAGGTCCATCACCGCGTCATGCAGCGAAGGCATGATGCGGCGCGGAAAGATCACCAGTGGCTGCTCCAGCACGGCGTCCAGCATCAACCGGTCCGTGCCGGCCAGCACGTGCTGCGCGGGCAGCGCCAGCACCATGGGCTCGCGTCCCACGGCCAGGCATTGGAGGCCGGCCGGCGCATGGCCGGGAGCATGCAGCATCAGCCCGGCATCGATCTGGCCGCGCTCGAAGGCCTGCATCTGTACATCGCTTGTGGCCTCGACCAGTTCCAGCGCCACGCCCGGCGTGTCCGTCCCGAAATCCCGCACCCACAGCGGCAGCCGGGTGAAGCCGATGGTGGAGACGAAGGCCAGGCGCACGCGCCCCACCTCGCCCGCCGCCGCGGCACGCGCCAGCCCCGGCAGCGCCGCCGATCGCGCCAGCAGTTCGCGCACCTGCGGCAGCAGTGCCTCGCCGGCCGGCGTCAGCGCGACATGCCGGCTGGAGCGCCTGAACAGCGCCACGCCCAGGTTGCGCTCCAACTGTGCGATGGCCTGCGTCAGGGGCGGCTGCGTCATGTGCAGGCGCGCGGCGGCGCGGCCGAAGTGCAGTTCGTCCGCCACGGCCAGGAACTGCCGCCAGGCACGCAGGTCGATGGGGGGCTCATTCATATGTACAGCATATCAATCCGGGCGATGAATAGGATTGGATCGGATGAATCAAAGCGCCCATACTCATCGCACCCCACCACGAGAGACAAGCGAGAAACACGCCATGGCCACCCCAGCTCTGCCCATCAACCGCCGAAGCGCCCACATCACACAGGGCAAGGCGCGCGCCGCCAACCGTTCCATGTTCTACGGCATGGGCTACAAGGAGGAGGACTTCAGCAAGCCGATGGTCGGCGTGGCCAACGGCCACAGCACGATCACGCCCTGCAACTCGGGCCTGCAAAAGCTGGCGGACGCGGCCATCGCAGGCATCGAGGAAGCCGGCGGCAACGCGCAGGTGTTCGGCACGCCGACCATCTCGGACGGCATGTCCATGGGCACGGAGGGCATGAAGTACTCGCTGGTCAGCCGCGAGGTGATCGCCGACTGCATCGAGACCTGCGTGGGCGGCCAGTGGATGGATGGCGTGCTGGTGGTCGGCGGCTGCGACAAGAACATGCCGGGCGGCATGATGGGCATGCTGCGCGCCAACGTGCCAGCCATCTATGTGTACGGCGGCACCATCCTGCCCGGCCGGTGGAAAGGCCGGGACCTGAACATCGTCAGCGTGTTCGAGGCCGTCGGCGAAAACGCCGCGGGCAAGATCAGCGACCAGGAACTCAAGGACATCGAGCAGCACGCCATTCCCGGCACGGGTTCGTGCGGCGGCATGTACACCGCCAACACCATGTCCAGCGCGTTCGAGGCGCTGGGCATGAGCCTGCCCTACTCCTCCACCATGGCCAACCCCCATGACGAAAAGGAGAATTCGGCCCGGGAATCCGCCAGGGTGCTGATCGAGGCCATCAAGAGGGACCTCAAGCCGCGCGACATCGTGACGCGCGAGTCCATCGAGAACGCGGTCTCGGTGATCATGGCCACCGGTGGCTCCACCAATGCCGTGCTGCACTTTCTCGCCATCGCCCACGCAGCCGGCGTGCCCTGGTCCATCGACGACTTCGAGCGTATCCGCCAGCGCGTGCCCGTGCTGTGCGACCTCAAGCCCAGCGGCAGGTACCTGGCCGTGGACCTGCACCAGGCGGGCGGCATCCCCCAGGTCATGAAGCTGCTGCTGAACGCGGGCCTGCTGCATGGCGACTGCATCACCATCTCGGGCCGGACCATCGCCGAGACCCTGGCGGACGTGCCGGATGTGCCACCCAGGCCCGAGGTCATCCGACCCATCGCCGACGCGCTCTACCCGCAGGGCCACCTGGCCATCCTCAAGGGCAACCTCAGCCCCGAAGGCGCGGTGGCCAAGATCACGGGCCTGAAGAACCCGGTCATCACCGGCCCGGCGCGCGTGTTCGACGACGAGCAATCGGCGCTGGCGGCCATCCTGGCGGGCCGCATCGAGGCGGGCGATGTGATGGTGCTGCGCTACCTGGGCCCCAAGGGCGGCCCCGGCATGCCCGAGATGCTGGCCCCCACGGGCGCCCTGATCGGCGCCGGCCTGGGCGAGAGCGTGGGCCTGATCACCGACGGCCGCTTCTCGGGCGGCACCTGGGGCATGGTGGTCGGCCATGTGGCGCCGGAGGCCGCCGTGGGCGGCACCATTGCGCTGGTGCATGAAGGCGACTCCATCACCATCGATGCGCATGCATTGCAGTTGCAGCTGAACGTGCCCGACGACGTGCTCGCAGGGCGCCGTGCGGCATGGAAGGCCCCCGCGCCCCGCTACACGCGGGGCGTGCAGGCCAAGTTCGCGTTCAATGCATCCAGCGCCAGCTCGGGCGCGGTATTGGACCGCTTCGAAGGCTGAACGAACCCATGCCCATGAAAAAAGGGTCCGGGCAGCGATTGCCCGGACCCTTTTTGCGTCTCGCACCCAGCTGGCGCGAAGGCGCTTGGTCAGTCGGCGCGGTAGTTAGGCGCTTCCTTGGTGATCTGCACGTCATGCACGTGCGATTCGCGGATGCCGGCGGCCGTGATCTCGACGAACTCGGCCGTGTTGTTCATCTCCTCGATGGTGGCGCAGCCGCAGTAGCCCATGGCCGCGCGCACGCCGCCGGCCATCTGGTAGACGATGGAGACCATGGAGCCCTTGTAGGGCACGCGGCCTTCGATGCCTTCGGGCACGAGCTTGTCGGCATTGGGATTGCCGGTGCTCGATTCCTGGAAGTAGCGGTCGGCCGAGCCCTGCTGCATGGCGCCGATGGAGCCCATGCCGCGATAGCTCTTGTACGAACGACCCTGGTACAGGATGACTTCGCCCGGAGCCTCTTCGGTGCCGGCGAACATGCCGCCCATCATGATGGTCGAGGCGCCAGCGGCCAGGGCCTTGGCGATGTCGCCCGAGAAGCGGATGCCGCCGTCGGCGATCAGCGGCACGCCCGTGCCCTGCAGGGCCTGGGCCACGCTGTCGATGGCCATGATCTGGGGCACGCCCACACCGGCGACGATGCGCGTGGTGCAGATGGAGCCAGGGCCGATGCCGACCTTGACGGCGTCGGCGCCTGCCTCGGCCAGTGCCAGCGCAGCGGCGCCGGTGGCGATGTTGCCGCCGATGACATCGACCTGCGGGTAGTTCTGCTTGACCCAGCGCACGCGGTCGATCACGCCCTTGCTGTGGCCGTGGGCCGTGTCCACCACCAGTGCATCGACACCGGCCTTGACCAGCAGCTCCACGCGCTGCTCGGTGCCCTCGCCCACGCCCACGGCGGCGGCCACGCGCAGTCGGCCTGCGCTGTCACGCGCTGCATTGGGGAAGGTGGTCTGCTTGGTGATGTCCTTGACGGTGATCAGGCCCTTGAGTTCAAAGGCGTCGTTCACGACCAGGATGCGCTCGAGCTTGTGCTTGTTGAGCAGGGCCTTGGCTTCCACGGGCGTGGTGCCGTCTTTCTCGTTGACGGTGATCAGGCGCTCGCGCGGCGTCATGATCTGGCTGACCTTGACGTCGTAGCGGGTCTCGAAGCGCAGGTCGCGGCTGGTGACGATGCCGACCACCTTGCCACCGTCGCACACGGGAAAGCCCGAGATGCCGAGGTTCTCGGACAGCTGCAGCACCTGCAGCACGGTGTGCTCGGGGGTGATGACCACGGGGTCGTGCACCACACCGGATTCGTGGCGCTTGACCTTGGACACTTCGGCAGCCTGTTCCTCTGCCGTCATGTTCTTGTGGATGACGCCGATGCCGCCCTCCTGCGCAATGGCAATGGCCAGACGCGCTTCGGTCACGGTGTCCATGGCGGCGGACACAAGGGGGATGTTCAGGGAGATGTTGCGCGAAAAGCGCGTCTTGAGCGAGGTGTCCTTGGGCAGGACCTGGGAGAAAGCGGGGACCAGGAGGACGTCGTCGAAGGTCAGGGCTTTACCGAGAAGGCGCATGTGAGAGCTCCAAAAGAAGGATTGTACCCGTGCGCCGGATCACAATGTATGCTGTAGGCCATTGTTCCCCGCTATCGCTGCCCGCCATCATTTCCTGCTATTGCTACCTGCAACCGGCCCGATCACCCCAATCACCATGCATGCCACCAAGCTTGTTTTGCTAGCCGCGCTTGCCGCCTGTTCACTGTCCGCAGCCGCCCAGTGGCAATGGGTCGATGCAACAGGCCGCAAGGTCTTCAGCGACCGCGCGCCACCCCCTGACATTCCGGCCAAGAACATCCTGCGCCAGCCTGGCGGCAGCGCGCCCGCCCCTGCAGCGGCGGCGCCGTCCAGTGCACCAGCAGCCACGGATGCAGCCGCCCAGACCGCTGCAGATGCAACGGCACAGGCAGCGCCTGCCGGCTCCAAGGACACCAAGCCCGCAGGCACCGACAAGGCCCTGGAAGAGCAAAAGCGCAAGGCCGAGGCCCAGGAGGCCGCCAAGGCCAAGGCAGAAAAGGACCGGGTTGCCAAGGAGCGCCAGGACAACTGCGCGCGGGCAAAACAGGCCAAGACGGCGCTGTCATCGGGCGGCCTGATGGCCTATACCAATGCCCAGGGCGAGCGAGGCTTCATGGACGAAGCCACGCGCGACAGCGAACTCAAGCGCGCCGACGCCACCATCGCCGCGGACTGCGGCCCGGCGCGCTGAGCGCCGGGCACGGCCCCACAGTGCAAGGCCGGTTCAGTAACCGGCCTTGGCCCCGGGCCTTTGGCGCTGGAACAGGCCCGTGGCGCGGGCGCCCTGGCGTGCGAAACGCTCGCGGCGCGCCACCTTGGGGTCCACGGTCAAGGGCCGGTACAGCTCCACGCGATCGCCATCGCGCAGGCACTGCGTCAGCGGGGCACTGCGGCCCCACAGGCCCGCAGGCGCGGCCTGTGCAAAGCCCAGCGCCTGCCAGCCACCAGCGGCCTCCACCGCGTCGGCAATCGAGGCACCGGCCGGCAATTGCAGGGCCAGTTCAACGACTTCACCGGCATGCGCGCTGCATGCCAGCGTGATGCACAGAAACGGCCGGGGTTCAGCCATAGACCTGCTCGGCGCGCTTGACGAAGGCCTCGACCATGGAGCCCGCGATGCGGTCGAACACCGGGCCGACCACGGCGGCCAGCGCCATGTTGTCAAAGCCATAGTCCAGTTGCAGCTCCACGCGGCAGGCACGCTGGGATCCGTCGCCCACGGGGCGGAACATCCAGTTGCCCTCCAGCCGCGAGAACGGCCCCTTGATCAGGCGGATGCTGACCTGGCGCCCGCCGTCGTCGAGCACGCTGTGCGTGTTGCGCGTGACGAAGGACTTGCGCATGCCGCCGAATGCAATGCCCACCTCGGCCGTCATGCCCTGCTCGTCCTGCTCCAGCACCCTGGCCTGGTCGCACCAGGGGAGGAAGTCGGCATAGTGGGCCACGTCCGTCACCAGGGCAAACATTTCTTGGGGGCTGTACCAGATCAGGACGGACTTGTTGACTTTTTTCATGAATGGGACGGGCTGCACGGCATGCAAAACACCGGCTGCGCGGTCATGGCGCATACGGCTGTCACAATGACGGCAAGGCGAAACTAAAATCCCGCACAGAGGCGAGACGGCAATCCAGTATTGTATGGAGAGCTTTCATCTCCAGGTTTTCGCCGCATCTATTACTCCATGGCCAAGAAACCTGAAACACAGTCGCGCATCGCCGACAACAAAAAAGCCGCGTTCAACTACTTCTTCGAGGAACGCTTCGAGGCCGGCATCGTGCTGCACGGCTGGGAAGTGAAGGCACTGCGCAGCGGCAAGGTGCAGCTGACGGACGGCTACGTCATCGTCAAGGACGGCGAGCTGTTCCTGCTCGGCTGCCAGATCAACCCGCTCAAGACCGCCTCCACCCACGTCAACCCCGACGCGGCGCGCATCAAGAAGCTGCTGCTCAAGAAGGACGACATCCTGCGCCTGATCGGCAAGGTCGAGCAAAAGGGCTTTACGCTGGTGCCCATCAACCTTCACTGGAAGAACGGCTTCGTCAAGTGCGACATCGCCCTTGCCAAGGGCAAGGCCGAGCACGACAAGCGCGACGTGATCAAGGACCGCGAAGGCAAGCGCGAAGTCGAGCGCGCCATGAAGAGCTTCAACCGTTGACGGGCATCCGCAGCTTTTTTTGCACTGCTGCGGAATAAACCGGCACGGCCCAGTGTTCATTGCAGTGTCCGGCCGCAATTTCGCGCGCCGGCAAGCACCGGAGACAGCGATGAAGAAGCTCGGCATGAAACTTGGTACCTGTGCCTTCACGGCAGCCCTGGCATTGACCCTGGCAGGCTGCTATTCCGCGCCTGCGGCCAACGCCTCTGGCCAGACCCCGCCCAGCGCGGTCAGCGTGCAAAACGGCATGCTGGTCGGCGCCAACGGCATGACGCTCTACACCTTCGACAAGGACACGGCCGGCAGCGGCAAGTCCGTCTGCAACGGTCCCTGCGCGACCAACTGGCCGCCGCTGATGGGCAAGCAGGCGCCGTCCGGCGGCAACTACAGCGTGATCCAGCGCGACGATGGCAGCAGCCAGATCGCCTACAAGGGCAAGCCGCTGTACTACTGGGTGAAGGACGGCAAGGCCGGTGATACCACGGGCGATGGCGTCATGGGCGTCTGGCATACCGCACGCCCCTGACTCCAGCCGCATCCGCCTTCGGACCTGCCCATGGACCGCAGCCAGATCCTGGAGCACCTGCCCGGCCTGCGCCGCTATGCGCGGCTGCTGGCGGGCGATGCCTGGGCCGCCGACGACCTGGTGCAGGACACGCTGGAGCGTGCCTGCCGCAAATGGCTGCTGTGGCGCCCCGACGGCGATCTGCGTGCCTGGCTGTTCACGCTGATGCACAACCTCTACCTGAACCAGCGGCGCTCGGCCGCGCGCGGGCAGTGGCTGGACATAGACAGCCTGTCCGAGACCCTGGCCGCCCCCGAGGACAGCAGCGATGCGGCCCTGGACCTGGAGCGCTGCCTGCGGCGCCTGCCCGCCGAGCAGCGGGCCGTGCTGCTGCTCGTCAGCGTGGAGGACATGAGCTACGCCGACACGGCGCGCGTGCTGCAGCTGCCCCTGGGCACCGTGATGTCGCGCCTGTCGCGCGCACGGTCCCGGCTGCGCGAATTGATGGAGGCCCCCTCGGCCACCTCGGCACCGCCTGCACCGACTGCCGGGGCCGCAACACCCCAAGCCGCAGCCCCCGCGCTGCGCCGGCTCAAATGACGAGGCCGCCATGACTGCACCCGTCCCCACCCCTCTCTCATCTTCCTCGCCCTTGCCCCCGCCCATTTCCGACGAGCAATTGCACGCCCTGGTCGATGGCCGCCTGCCCGCGCAGCAGGCGCAGGCACTGCGCGACCGGCTGGACGAAGACAGTGCCGCGCGCGTGGATCAATGGCAACGCCAACGCCAGTTGCTGCGCGCCCTGCATGCCGCCCGGAATGAACCCGCCATGCCCGACGAAATGCGCGCCGCCGCCGAACAGTTGCAGGGCCTGCACCAGCGCCAGCAGCAATGGTGGCGCTGGGGTGGCATGGCCGCGGGCTGGATGCTGGCCTTCGGTCTGGGCTGGCTGGTGCATGGGCAGCAGGCAGCGCCCGCCGCTGCGCCATCAACGGCGGCCACGCTGGCCGCGGCCACCCCGGCCCGCTTCGCCCACCAGGCGGCCGTCGCCCACGCGGTCTACCAGCCCGAGCAACGCCACCCGGTCGAAGTCGATGCCGCGCAGCAGGCCCATCTGCTGCAGTGGCTGTCCAGGCGCCTGGGCCGGCCGCTGAAGCTGCCGGCACTCACGGACCTGGGCTATGAACTGGTAGGTGGCCGATTGCTGCCCGGCGACAGCGGCGCACGCGCCCAATTCATGTACCAGGACGCGGCAGGCGAACGCATCACCCTCTACCTGGGCGCACTGGACGATGCGGCCAAGCGCGACGAAACCGCCTTTCACTTCAGCAGCGATGGCCCCGTGCCCAGCTTCTACTGGGTGGACCAGGGCTTTGGCTATGCGCTCAGCGGCGCCCTGCCGCGCAACCGGCTGCTGCAGCTGGCCACGGCCGTGCACCAGCAGCTTTGACCGGCGAAGGCACGACCGCCGCTGCTACCAGGGCAGGGGTGCCGCCTCGCCATTGCCATGTTCGCCGTAGTACAGCGAGGGCAGAAAGCGCGACAGATAGGTGAACTCCGTGTAGCAATGGCGCAGCAGGCCCAGGCCCAGCGCGTCAGGCAGCTCGGTGGCCGGGTCGGCGCAGGACTGGCCCAGCAAAAAGCGGCTGCGCAGCACGCAGCCAAAAGGCGTGTCACGCGCCAGGTGCACCATCTGCCCGTCCATGGGGTCCCCGCTGGCATCCAGCTGCACATGCTCACCAAAACCGATGCGCGCATACACGGCGGCCGAGGCGCGTTTTTCGGCGAAGGCCAGCTCCAGCTGCGCAGGGTCGAACAGTTCGCGCGGGTCGTGGAACTTGAGCCTGGCCGCCACGGGCGGAATGTCGGCCAGGGACTCCACGGCCTCGATGGACGCGCCTATGTAGCTCTCGCCCTTCTTCCATTGCGCATCCCAGCCGCGGTGCGCGATGTGGTCGTGCGGATGCCACCACTTGATGTGCTGCGTGGTCTCGAAGAACTTGAACCACCAGTCCAGCATGCGGCCGCTGCAGCCATGCAGGTCGGTGCGGCAGGCCACCACCAGGCAGCCGCTGGGCAGGCGGGAAATGCCGGTCTCCAGCCTCAGTGGCGTGATGTGCAGCAGCTCGTCGATGCGGGAAATGTCGGGCTCGAAGGCGTGGTCTTTCATGGACTTTTTCCGTGATGGGATTGAGGAGGAGAGGCCATCTTATATTAAAGAAACGCAAAGCGTTTCCAAACAATTGGATAATCTCGCCGGGGCAGCAAAAATGCAGCACAACAAGGCCCCGCCTTGCATAACACGACACAACGACAAGCAATCCAATGGAACCTGCCATCACGCCTGCAATCAGGCCTGCCGCCACCCGGCCGCGCGGCCGGCCGGCCCGGCCCGAGAACGAGGCCAGCGATGCCGCCGTGGCCGCTGCCACCTGGCTTTTGCTCAATGAGGGCTATGCCGCCACCACCATGGAGGCCGTGGCCCGGCGCGCAGGGCTGGCCAAGAAGACGCTGTATCGCTTTGCGGCCAACCGCGAGGATCTGGTGGCCCTGGTGGTGCGCGGCTGGACCGACGGTTTCCGCCCTGCCCTGTCGGCCGATGCGCAATCGGCCGCAGAGGTGGCGCCAGCGCTGGCCGAGATCCTGCGCGTGATTGCCGCGCGCGTGCTGTCGGCAGAGGCAGTGGGAATGTTCCGCCTGCTCACCACCGACTTTCCCGCCAAGCCCGAGTTGCTGGAGGTCTACCAGCGCAACGGCATTGAGCGCGGCCGCGGCATGCTGGTGGAATGGCTGCAGCGCCAGTGCAGCAAGGGGCTGCTGCGGGCCGAACAGCCCGAAGCCGTCTGCGACCTGCTGCTGTCCATGGTCATTGCCGAGCCCCTGCGGCAGATGGCCCTGGGCCTGACCCCGCCCGTGCCCGAATGGGACCCGGGGCCGCGCATCGAACATGCGGTCCGGCTGCTTGCCGGCCAGGCCTGCAGCATGGAGCCTGCGGACCGTTGAATGGAAAAAAGGCCACCCGGCATGGCGCCGGATGGCCTTTTGGAAGCTTGAACGCTGAACGCTCTGCGCCGCGATCAGTCCAGCGCCGCCAGCGGATGCGAATGTGCAGGCCAGGGGCTGTCGAAGAAGGCGCGCCACTGCGCCTCCTGCACATCCTCGATGCGCGCGGGGTTCCAGCGCGGTTGGTGGTCCTTGTCCACGGCCAGGGCGCGAATGCCTTCGATGGTCTCGCTCTGGCCCGGGCGCAGGTAGAAGCAGTGGCGCACCATGTCGCGCTCCATGCGCAGGTCCTGGGCCAGCGTCATGCCGCGCGCGCGGCGGATCTGCTCCAGCACCACGTGCAGCATCAGCGGCGAGCGCTTGCGCAGCGTGGCTGCCGTGTGCCGGGCCCACTCGCCATCGGTGGCTTCCAGCGCCTCGACCATGGCAGCCACCGTGGGCAGGGCAAACACGCGGTCGATCTCGGCGCGGGGCTGGGCAGCGGGCTTGGCAGGGGCCGAGAACTTCGACTTCACCAGGGCCTCGATGGCCGCTGCATCGGCAAAGCTGCCGTCGGCCAGCGCGTCCCACAGCGCAGGCTGCTGGTCCGATGGCAGGTAGCCATCGGCCAGGCCGAAGTCCAGCGCATCGGCCGCGCCGATCACATCACCCGTCAGCGCCAGCCACTCACCCGCGTGACCCGGGCAGCGCGAGAGAAAGTAGCCGCCACCCACATCGGGGAACAGGCCGATGGCCGTCTCGGGCATGGCCATCTTGGTGCGTTCGGTGACGATGCGCAGCGTGCCGCCCTGGCTGATGCCCATGCCGCCGCCCATGACGATGCCGTCCATGAAGGCGATGTAGGGCTTGCCGAAGGTGTGGATCAGGTGGTTGAGCGCGTACTCCTCGGTGAAAAAGTCCTCCAGCTGCGGATTGCCCGTGCTGCCCGCGCCATGCAGAAAGCGGATGTCCCCGCCCGCGCAGAAGGCGCCGAAGACCCCCTCCTTGCCCATGCCTCGGATGGCCACGGCCAGCACCTGCTCATCCTTTTGCCAGGCCAGCAGGGTGGCCAGCAGATCGCGCACCATGCCCAGCGACAGCGCGTTCAGCGCCTTGGCCCGGTTCAAGGTGATCATGCCCATGCGGCCCCGCACTTCGCTGAGGACTTCGCCGGCAGCTCCCGTCATATCTTGCTCCTTGTTGCTATGCATGCCCTGCCCCGGCACCCCGGGGCAATGAGCCGCAACCATAGCTGAAAAACCGCGCCCACCCCTGACAAACAGGTGCCAATATGCGCAACTGCGCGACAGGTGCCGCAACGCCCCGCACTCAGTCCAGAGAGACACCCGTGCTCTTGACCACGCCGGCCCAGCGCTTGATCTCGCTGCGGATGTAGGCGCCGTATTCCTCCGGCGTGGAGCCCAGGCCTTCGGCGCCTTGCAACTGCAGCTTCTCGACCACACCCGGGTCCTTGAGCGCGCGCATCAGCTCCTGGTTGAGCCGCTGGATAATGGCGGCCGGCGTTTTGGCCGGCACCATCACGCCCTGCCAGGCGCCGGCCTCGAAGCCGGACATGCCGCTTTCGGCCAGCGTGGGGGCATCGGGGAAGTTGGGCAGGCGCTTGGAGGAACTCACGGCCAGCAGCTTGAGCCGCCCCTCCTTGATGAAGGGTGCGACGGAATTGATGGTGTCGGTCATGAAGTCGATCTGCCCGGCCACCAGATCCACGTCGGCCGGCGCGCTGCCCTTGTAGGGCACGTGGCTGGCCTCGATCTGGTAGTGCTGCACGACCTGGAAGGCCGCCAGATGGGTGACGTTGCCGTTGCCGGCCGAGCCATAGGACAGCTGGCCGGTCTTGTCCCTGGCATGGCGCACGAACTCCTGCACGTTCTTCACCGGCAGCTTGGGATTGACCACCAGGCCCAACGGCACCACGGCCGTCAGCGCCACGGGCATCAGGTCCTTGCCCACGTCGTAGCTCATCTTCTTGTAGAGCGACGGGCTCAGCGCAATGGACGAGGTGTTGTAGAGCACGGTATAGCCATCGGGCGCGGCCTTGGCCACCAGGGCATTGCCGATGTTGCCATTGGCTCCGGGCCGGTTGTCCACGATCACGGTCTGGCCCAGTTGCTGGCCGACCTGCTGGGCCAGCACGCGCGCCACCAGGTCGGTGGGCCCGCCCGGCGGGAAGGGCACGACCATCGTGATGGGCTTGCTGGGCCAGGGCTGCTGCGCCAGCGCGGTGCCGGGCACAGCCGCCCCCACCGCTGCCGCTGCAGCCACCGCAGCTGCAATAGGGGCTGCCACGGTGGCCAGCGCCATGCGGCACCCTCTTTTTCGGGCCGCCTTGTCGATCTGCTTGTCCATGCTTTTGTCTCCTGATGTCGTTATGGGAATGCTTGCGGCCGCCTAGCTGCGCCCGGCCAGCAAGCGCACGGCCGTGTATTCCATGACCTTCTGGTGGCCTTGGTTGAAGACCTCGATGCGCGAGGTGACGACGGCGCGGTTGCCCTTGGAGGTGGGCTTGATGGCGGTGACTTCGACCAGGGCCTCGATGGTGTCGCCCACCAGCACGGGGCCGAGGATCTTCTGGTGCAGCTCCAGCATGGCCAGGCCCGTGCCCTGGATCATGCTTTGCAGGATGAAGCCTTCGATCAGCGCATAGGTCATGGCGCCCGGCACGGGGCGGCCGGCAATGGCGCCGCCGTCGTAGCCCTCCTCGATGAAGATGGCCTCCAGCATGCCTGTGGCGTTGATGAAGGCGACCAGGTCGGACTCGGTCACGGTGCGGCGGAAGGTGCGCAGCTGCTGGCCGATCTGCAGGTCCTGCCAGAAAAAGCCCTGGCCCATGCGGGGCACGGCATTCCAGGCGGCGCCGGGGTGGGGCTGCGGGGTGTTCACTGTCATCTCATGTCTCCTGTTGCGTGATCTGCAGGCCGGCGATGCGCTCGGCGCTCCAGCCCGCCTGGGCCAGCAGCGCCGCCGTGTGCTCGCCCAGGCGCGGCGGCATGCCCATGGGTGCCTGCCGGCCGTCCATGCGCACGGAGGAGCGAGGCAGGTGCACGGTGCCCATGGCGGCGTCCTGCAGCGGTACGAAGAACTCCGTGGCCTGCAGATGCGGATCGGCGGGCAGATCGTCCATGCGCGCCACCGGGGCGGCGGGAATCTCCAGGCGCTGGCAGGTATCGAGCCAGTACTGGGTGCCGTGCAGCGCCACATGCTCGCCCGCGGTCTCCAGCAGCTCGGCAATATGGGCCGTGCGGCTGGCCTGGCTGGCAAAGCGCGCGTCCAGGGCCAGCTGCGGCTGCCCCACGGCGGCGAAGAAGCGCCGCCAGTGCGCATCGGTGTAAGGCATCATGCAGACGTGGCCGTCCAGCGTTCTGTAGGGCTTGCGCCAGGGCGCCATCACGCGCGGGTAGCCTGCACCGCTGAGCGCCGGGCTGAAATGCATGCCGTAGAAATGCTCGACCAGGTTGAAGCCCACCATGGTCTCGTACATGGGCACTTCCACAAAGCAGCCATGGCCGCTGCGCTCGCGCTGGAACAGCGCCGCCAGCACGGCATGCGCTGCCACCAGGGCACAGGTCTTGTCGGCCGCAATGGTGGGCAGATAGCGCGCCTCGCCCGTCTGGCGTTCCATCAGGTCGGCCAGGCCGCTCATGCCCTGGATGACGTCGTCATAGGCGGGCATGCCTGCATAGGGCCCGTCCTCCCCAAAGCCATGCAGGCCTGCATAGACCAGGCGCGGATAGCGCTCGCGCAGCGTTTCGGGGTCCAGGCCCAGCGGGGCCAGCTTTTGCGGCCGCATGCTGTGCATGAACACATCGGCCGTGGCCAGCAGCGCATGCAGGGCCTGGCGCGACTCTTCCTGCTTGAGGTCCAGCACCACGCTCTTCTTGCTGCGGTTGGTGCCCATGAACATGGCGGCCATGCCGGGCTCCACGGCCGGGCCGGTATGGCGCGTGGAGTCGCCGGCCGGCGGCTCGATCTTGATGACTTCGGCGCCATAGTCGGCCAGCACCTGGCTGGCCAGCGGCCCGAACACCACGCTGGACAGATCCAGCACCCGAATCCCTGTCAACGCAGCCTGCACTGTGGTCTCCATGTTGCTTCAGGGAGCCAGTATTTGATATCTTCAAAGCTGCGTCTAAGACTTAATTCAGCACCTCTGATACACGGTGGATATCAATGGACCTGCGCCAACTGCGTCACTTCGTCACCCTGGCCCGCACGCTCAACTACCGGCAGGCGGCCGAGCAGCTGCACATGTCGCAGCCGCCGCTGTCCCAATCCATACGCAGGCTCGAAGACAGCCTGGGCGTGCAGCTGTTCCAGCGCGACCGCCGGGGCACGGCGCTGACCGAGGCAGGCCTGGCGGCCCTGGAAAGTGCCGAGCTGGCCCTGCACCATGCGCGCCAGATGCAGGAAGTCTCGCGCGCCACGGCCGGCGGCGAGCGCGGGCGCCTGCACATAGGCTTCATAGGCTCGGCCACGTTCTCGCTGATACCGAGGCTGGTGCAGGCCTTTCGCAGCGAATATCCGCTGATCGACCTGGTGCTGACCGAATCGACCACGCGCGAGATCTGCGCGCAGGTGGCCAGCGGCGATTTCGATGCCGGCCTGCTGCGCTACCCGGTGACGCAGGCCACCGACCTGTCCATCACGCCCGTGGAAAAGGACGAGCTGGTGGCCGTGCTGCCCCAAGGCAATCCTCTGCTGCAGCGGCCCGTATTGCGGCTGCGGGACCTGGCGGACCAGCCCTTCATCAACTACCGCCCCAGCGAGGTGCCCGGCCTGCACGCGCTGGTGGTGCTGGCCTGCCAGAACGCGGGCTTCATGCCGCAGGTCAAGCAGCATGCCGTGCAGGCGCAGACCCTGGTCAGCCTGGTGGGCGCGGGCCTGGGCGTGGCGCTGGTGCCAGCCGTGGTGGCCAAGGGCAGCACGCCGGGGGTGGTGTTTCGCGCGCTGGCAGATACCGAGAACCTGCCCTCCATCGGCCTGGCCCTGGCGCTCAATCCGCAGCAAAGCGCAGCGGCCGGGCAGCGCCTGCGCGAGTTGCTGCTGCAGCTGCAGTAGAAAGCAGTTGCAAGCAGTAGCAGCAGCAGTTCCTTTGCCGTTGCGCCCGCACGCCTGAACGGCGCGCCACAAAAGACAAAGGCCGCAGATGCGGCCTTTGACGGTCAGGGCGGTGAAGCCATGCGGCTTGCGTGCGCCCGTGGCGCAACAGCGCTTATGCGCCGCGCGAAGCGCGCTTGCGCTCGTTCTCGGACAGGTGGCGCTTGCGAACGCGGATGCTCTTGGGGGTGATTTCCACCAGTTCGTCGTCCTCGATGAATTCCACCGCGTATTCCAGCGACAGGTCGATCGGGGGCGTGATCTTGATGGCATCTTCCTTGCCGGACACGCGGAAGTTGGTCAGCTGCTTGGTACGCGTGGCGTTGACCACCAGGTCGTTGTCGCGGCTGTGGATGCCGATGATCATGCCTTCGTACACGGGATCGTTGGCCTTGACGAACATGCGGCCACGGTCGTCCAGCTTGCCCAGGGCGTAGGTGAAGATTTCGCCTTCGTCCATGGAGATCAGCACACCGTTCTTGCGGCCGCCGATTTCGCCCTTGTGCGGCTCGTAGCTGTCGAAGATGTTGGAGATCAGGCCGGAACCACGGGTCAGGTTCAGGAATTCGTTGGTGAAGCCGATCAGGCCACGCGCAGGAATGCGGTATTCCAGGCGCACGCGGCCACGACCATCGGGTTCCATGTTGACCAGCTCGCCCTTGCGCTCGCCCAGGGCCTGCATCACGCCACCCTGGTGGCCTTCTTCGATGTCGGCCGTCACCAGCTCGATAGGCTCGTGGCGCACGCCGTCCACGTCGCGGTAGACCACGCGGGGCTTGGACACGGCCAGCTCGTAGCCTTCACGGCGCATTTCCTCCAGCAGGATGGTCAGGTGCAGTTCGCCGCGGCCCGACACTTCGAAGATGCCGTCTTCGTCGGTTTCCTTGACGCGCAGGGCCACGTTGGAACGCAGTTCCTTTTGCAGGCGGTCCCAGATCTGGCGGCTGGTCACGAACTTGCCTTCACGACCTGCCAGCGGCGAGGTGTTGACGCAGAAGTTCATGGTCAGCGTGGGCTCGTCGATCTTGAGCATCGGCAGCGGCTGGGGGTTCAGCGGGTCGGTCAGCGTGACGCCCATGCCCAGGTCGGCGATGCCGTTGACCAGCACGATGTCGCTGGGACCGGCTTCGGTCACCTGCACGCGGTCGATGCCCTGGAACTTCAGGACCTGGTTGATGCGGCCCTTGTAGCTCTTGCCGTCAGGACCTTCCATGACCAGCACGTCGGTCGAAGGCTTGAGCGTGCCGGAGGTGATGCGGCCCACGCCGATACGTCCCACGAAGGTGGAGTAGTCCAGCGCCGAGATCTGCATTTGCAGCGGGGCGGCAGGATCGCCCTTGACGGAGGGAACGTGCTTCAGGATGGTGTCGAACAGGGCCGACATGTCGGGGCCCCACTGTTCGCCGGGAGCGCCTTCTTCCAGCGAGGTCCAGCCGTTGATGCCCGAGGCGTACACCACGGGGAAGTCCAGCTGCTCATCGGTGGCGCCCAGCTTGTCGAACAGGTCGAAGGCGGCGTTGACCACGTAGTCGGGACGCGCACCGGGCTTGTCCACCTTGTTGACCACGAGGATGGGCTTCAGGCCCAGGGCCAGCGCCTTCTTGGTCACGAAGCGCGTCTGGGGCATGGGGCCTTCCTGCGCGTCGATCAGCAGCACCACGCCGTCCACCATGGACAGGGCACGCTCCACTTCACCGCCGAAGTCCGCGTGGCCGGGCGTGTCGAGGATGTTGATGTGCGTCTCGTTCCAGCTCACGGCGCAGTTCTTGGCCAGGATGGTGATGCCACGCTCGCGTTCGATGGCGTTGTTGTCCATCACCGTGTCCACGACTTTCTCGTGTTCGGCGAAGGTTCCGGATTGGCGCAGCAGCTGGTCCACCATGGTGGTCTTGCCGTGGTCCACGTGGGCGATGATCGCGATATTGCGGATTTGTTTGCTCATAGTGTTTTCCCATTGCCGCAGCGTCATGGGCGCGGCGTGTCTTCCAAAATCTGTTGAATTTCCAGTGAACTGAGCAGGCGCCCGGGGATGAGTTCCCCACGCACCACGCGCCCCACTCCCAGCAGAGCCTGCGGGTTCTCGCCATACACAGCCACCGCCTCGGCATCGGCCCAAGCGCCCTTGCGGGGCAGGCCCGTGAGAAAACGGGCCGCATCTTGCTCGCCCAGCGTGACAGCCGTGTGGCTGGCCAGCAAGGCATCGACAGGCTGCAACTGCTGCAGACGCTCGCCCTCGCCCATGGCGGCCAGCGCCTCCAGCGAGATACAGCGCTCGACACCCAGCCCGCCGGTGTCGATACGGCGCAGCGCGCGCAGGTGCGCGCCGCAGCCCAGGGCCTCGCCCACGTCCTCGGCCAGCGTGCGGATGTAGGTGCCCTTGCTGCAGGTCACCCGCATCCGGATCGCAGGCAGGCCTTCGCTGTCTTGCGTCAGCGAAAGCTCCAGTGCGTGGATTGTCACTTCGCGCGCCGGGCGCTCGACTTCGATGCCGGCACGCGCATATTCATAGAGAGCCTTGCCGTCCTTCTTGAGGGCGCTGTACATGGGCGGCACCTGGCGGATCGCACCCGTGAACTGCGCCTGCACGGCGGCCAATCGCTCGGCCGTGAGGGCGGCGGGGTCAACGGCGCGCTCGCGCAGCACCTCGCCCTCGGCATCGGCCGTGGTCGTGGTCTGGCCCAGGCGCGCAATCGCCTCGTAGGTCTTGGCAGCTTCAAGCTGCAACTGGCTGAACTTGGTCGCCGCACCGAAGCACAGCGGCAGCACGCCGGTGGCCAACGGGTCCAGCGTGCCGGTGTGTCCGGCCTTTTCGGCGCGCAGCAACCACTTGACCTTCTGCAAGGCGTCGTTGCTGGACAGCTCCAGCGGTTTGTCGAGTAGCAACACCCCATGCACAGGGCGCCGCTGCACCCTTGTGCGTGGCGCGTTCATGGGGCTACTCTTCCTTTCCGCGCGAAGAAACGGCCTTGGCGATCAAGGCGTTCATGTCGGCCGCACGCTCGGAGGTGCGGTCGTAGATGAAGTGCAGCGTGGGCACTGTGTGGATGTGCAGGCGCTTGAACAGGCCGTTGCGCAGGAAGCCCGCGGCCTGGTTCAACGCTTCCTGCGTCGCCTGTGGATCGCCCACGAGCAGGCTGAAGTAGACCTTGGCGTGGGCATAGTCCGGAGTCACCTCCACGCTTTGCAGCGTGACCATGCCCACGCGCGGGTCCTTCAACTCGCGCGCGATCAGCTCTGCCAGATCACGCTGGATCTGGTCAGAGACTTTGAAGCTGCGATTCGGCGCAGCGGACTTGCGTGTTGCCATGGCGAATTACAGCGAGCGCGCGATTTCCTTGATCTCGAACACTTCGAGCACGTCGCCTTCGCGAATGTCGTTGTAGTTCTTGAGCTTGATACCGCACTCGAAGCCTTCCTTGACTTCCTTGACGTCGTCCTTCAGGCGCTTGAGCGATTCGATCTCGCCCGTGTAGATGACCACGTTCTCGCGCAGCAGGCGGAAATGCGCATTGCGCGTGACCTGGCCTTGCGTGATGTACGAGCCGGCCACGGTGCCGATCTTCGATGCCACGAACACGGTGCGGATCTCGGCCATGCCGATGATCTCTTCCTTGCGCTCGGGAGCCAGCATGCCGGACATGGCCGCCTTCACCTCTTCGACTGCGTCGTAGATGATGTTGTAGTAGCGCAGGTCCACATCGTTGCTCTCGGCCGTCTTGCGCGCCTGGGCATCGGCCCGGACGTTGAAGCCGATGATGATGGCCTTGGAGGCCAGCGCCAGGTTCACGTCGGACTCGCTGATGCCGCCCACGCCCGAGTAGACCAGCTGAACGCGGATCTCGTCGGTCGAGAGCTTGAGCAGCGATGTGCCCAGCGCTTCCTGCGAGCCCTGCATGTCGGCCTTGATGATGATGGGCAGGGTCTGGACCTCGCCTGCACCCATTTCGGCGAACATGTTCTCGAGCTTGGCAGCCTGCTGGCGGGCCAGCTTGGTGTGGCGGAACTTGCCGGCGCGGTAGGTCGCGATTTCGCGGGCACGACGCTCGTCCTGCAGCACCATGAAGTCGTCGCCGGCCTGGGGCACGTCGGACAGACCCTGGATTTCCACCGGGATGGAGGGGCCTGCAGACTTGGTCTGCTTGCCGTCTTCGTCCAGCATGGCGCGCACGCGGCCGTAGGTCTGGCCTGCCAGCACCACGTCGCCCACCTTCAGCGTACCGGACTGCACCAGCACCGTGGCCACAGGGCCGCGGCCCTTGTCCAGCTGGGCTTCGATGACCAGGCCCTTGGCAGCGGCTTCCACGGGAGCGGTCAGCTCCAGCACTTCGGCCTGCAGCAGAACCTGCTCCAGCAGCTCGTCGATGCCCTGGCCGGTCTTGGAGGACACGGCGATGAACGGGGACTCGCCGCCGTACTCTTCAGGCACCACCTGCTCGGCCACCAGGCCTTGCTTGACGCGGTCGAGGTTGGCATCGGGCTTGTCGGCCTTGGTGATGGCAACCACGATGGGCACACCAGCCGCCTTCGCGTGCTTGATGGCTTCCTTGGTCTGGGGCATCACGCCGTCGTCGGCCGCGCACACCAGGATGACGATGTCGGTGGCCTGGGCACCACGGGCACGCATGGCCGTGAAGGCCTCGTGGCCCGGGGTATCCAGGAAGGTGACGATGCCGCGGGGCGTCGTCACATGGTAGGCACCGATGTGCTGGGTGATGCCACCGGCTTCGCCCGACGCCACCTTGGTGCGGCGGATGTAGTCCAGCAGCGAGGTCTTGCCGTGGTCCACGTGGCCCATGACGGTGACCACGGGAGCACGCGACTCCTGGGCAGCTTCCTGCTGGGACACTTCCTCGGCCGTGAAGGCTTCGGGATCGTCCAGCGCGGCGACCTTGGCCGTGTGGCCCATTTCCTCGACCACGATCATGGCCGTATCCTGGTCCAGAGGCTGGTTGATGGTGACCATCTGGCCCATCTTCATCAGCACCTTGATCAGCTCGGACGCCTTGACCGACATCTTGTGGGCCAGCTCGGCCACGGTGATGGTCTCGGGCACGTGCACTTCGATGGCGCGGAATTCCGCTGCCGCGCTCTGGTGCTGACCGTCATGACGGTCATTGCCACGACGGCCGCCACGCGGGCCGCCGCGCCAGTTGGAACGGCCACCCACGCCACCGGAGCTGTCGCCACGGGTCTTGATTTCCTTCTTCTTGCCATCGCCAGCCCAGCTCGACGAGAGCTTGGCGGACTTGACTTCCTTGCCGGCACCGGCAGGCGCACCCGTACGCGCGCCAGCTCCGCCGGCGGTCGTGCCAGCGGGCTTGTGCAGCGTGGTCTTCTTGGCATCGCCGGCAGCAGGCGCTGCAGGCTTGGCCACGGGCTTGGGCTCCTCGGGCTTCTTGGCCACGAGCACCTTCTTGGGCGCAGCCATCATGGCGCGAATGGCTTCGGCCTCGGCCAGCGCCTTGCGGCGGCGGTCTTCCAGATCCTTGGCGCGTTCGGCTTCCTCGGCCGCACGGGCACGGGACTCTTCCTCGGCCTTGGCGCGTGCCGCAACCTGGGCTTCGGCGCGCGCGGCCTGACCTGCAGCCTGCTCGCGCGAAGCTTCCTGCTTTGCGCGGTTGGCCTCGAGGATCTTTGCGGCTTCTGCAGCCGCATAGGCGCTTGCGCGCTCTTCGGCTTCTCGCTCGCGTTGTTGAACTAGTTCGCGCTCTTCGCGCTCACGGCGTTGCTGTGCCAATTCTTCCTCCTCGCGGCCGATCATTTCGGCCTGGCGACGTGCTTCCCCTTCGCGGCGCACCAGATCCTGGGACTCGCGCTCCGATGCCGCGCGCTGCTCCTGGGCAGCGGCAACGACAGCGGGATCGGAGGCGCCCTCGGCGGCCTCGTCACGCTTGACAAAGGTGCGCTTCTTGCGCACTTCCACCTGGATGGTGCGGGCGCGGCCCGACGAATCGGCCTGCTTGATCTCGCTTGTGGACCGTTTGGTCAGCGTGATCTTCTTGGCGCCACTTCCGTGGCTGGCCTGCAGATGGCTGAGCAGTTGCTGCTTGTCGCCGTCGGTCAACGCATCCGATGCGTTGTCCTTGGCGACGCCTGCAGCCTTGAGCTGCTGCAGCAACGTGTCAGGGGTCTTGTTGAGCTCTCTTGCAAACTCGGCAACCGTATTACTGGACATATATGCTCTGAACCTCCCTGACCTTACTCTTGCCCTTCGGTGAACCAGTGTTCACGCGCCTTCATGATCAAAGCCTTCGCTTCTTCCTCGGTCTGCCCGGTCAGCTCGGTCAACTCGTCGATGGCCAGATCGGCCAGATCGTCTCGGGTGTGCACATCGGCCTCGGCCAGCTTGTCCACGATCTCCGGAGTCATTCCCTCGAGCGTCAGCAGATCCTGCGACACTTTGCCCACGTTTTCCTCGTGCGCGATTTCCTGCGTCAGCAGTGCATCTTTCGCCCGGGTGCGCAACTCGTTCACCGTCTCTTCGTCGAACGCCTCGATCTCGAGCATTTCCTGCAGCGGCACATAGGCCACTTCTTCCAGGGTCTCGAAACCTTCCTCGATGAGGATGTTGGCGATTTCCTCGTCCACATCGAGCTTTTCCATGAACAGCTGGCGCGCAACAGCGGACTCGTCCGCCTGCTTTTGCGCAGACTCAGCCGCGTCCATGATGTTGATCTTCCAGCCGGTGAGCTCGGAAGCCAGGCGAACGTTCTGGCCGCCACGGCCGATGGCGATGGCGAGGTTTTCCTCGTCAACCACCACGTCCATGGCATGCTTTTCCTCGTCCACAACGATGGACGACACATTGGCCGGAGCCAGCGCGCCGATCACGAACTGTGCTGGGTCTTCGGACCACAGCACGATGTCCACACGCTCGCCAGCCAGTTCATTGGTGACGGCGTTGACACGGGTGCCTCGCACGCCGACGCAAGTGCCGATGGGATCGACACGCTTGTCATGGCTGAGCACGGCGATCTTGGCGCGGCTGCCGGAATCGCGAGCGCAGCTCTTGATCTCCAGCAGGCCCTGCTCGATCTCGGGCACTTCGTTGCGGAACAACTCGACCATGAACTCGGGCGCCGAGCGCGACAGGATGATGGGCGCGCCGCGCAGCGTGGCGTCCACTTCCATGATCATGGCCCGCACGCGGTCGCCGTTGCGCAGGTTTTCCTTGGGGATCATCTCGTTGCGGCGCAGGCGTCCTTCGACACGGCCGGCCTCGACGATGATGTCGCCCTTGTCCATGCGCTTGACGGTGCCCGTGAAGATCCGGTCGCCGCGCGACAGGAACTCGTTGAGCAGCATTTCGCGCTCGGCGTCACGGATCTTCTGCAGGATGACCTGCTTGGCCGCCATGGCGCCGATGCGGCCGATGGGCACCGACTCGATCTCTTCCTCGATGTACTCGCCTTCGGAGATACCGGGGACGCGGTCCTGTGCGTCCATCAGCATTTCTTCGGCATCGGGGTTTTGTAGGCCCGCATCATCGGGCACCACCAGCCAGCGGCGGAAGGTGTCGTAGTTACCGCTATCGCGATCGATGGCCACGCGGATGTCCACTTCACCTTGGTACAGCTTCTTGGTGGCCTGGGCCAGGGCCGATTCCACTGCACCGAACACCAGATCGCGCTCCACGTTCTTTTCGCGCGAAATGGCTTCTACCAACATCAACAATTCGCGATTCATGCGACGACTCTCCTATTTCAATCACACAGGAAGGGGATGGCAATGCCCTTCCTGCCCCAATGATTCGACGTACCCTGCCTGCTCCGATCAGACCGGCTTGGCAGAACGTCCCTTGAAATCCACGATGGGAGCCAGACGCGCCTCGCGCAGCTCCTCCAGCGTGAAGCCCAGCGCCTGCAGTGGCGCGGGAACACGCTTTTTGCTGACCTTCTGGCCAGGCTTGACGGGTGGCTCGTCGCTCCAGACGATCTGCCAGCCACCCTCTTCGGCACGCTCCAGCGTGCCGCGGAATTTCTTGCGATTGGCGCTGACCTGCCCTTCAGCGGCGGCCCCGATGGGCTCCTTGAGGGTCAGGTCTATGACTTCCCCGACGAAGCGGGTGAAGTCCTGCTCGTGCCGCAGGGGACGGTCGATACCAGGGGAGGAGACCTCAAGGCGCGTGTAATCTGCGCCATCGACCTCAAGCGCGAACTGCAACTGGCGCGTGATCTTCTCGCAGTCCTCGACTGTCACGAACTGCTCCGGCACCACCGGCTCGCCCTCCACCGGGGGCTGCCAAGGCAAATCAATTGTGACGCGCAACAGCCCGCCCGCGGAGCGTTCTATTTCCACCAGGTCATAGCCCAGACCTGTCACGGTTTGTTCAACGATTTGCTGTAGTGCCACGTGTATTTAAATTCAGTCCTGCAAACACAAAAGACCCGGAACGCCCCTGAAACCTTGGCAGCAGCCATGTCCCAACAGCGCCGAGCCCCATGGCAATCCCGAAGGTCGCCCGAAGATCGCCCAAAAAAAAGGGCGGTTGGTACCCGCCCGTTTGGTCGTGAATATGCCATTGTATCCGCAAACGACCCTCAGGCCAAGCCCGCCCAGCACAAAAGCGGGGACAGGACGAGGGGCCTCAGGCCCGCCC